>CANCCE010000017.1 GCA_947374505.1 Comamonadaceae bacterium
GTCAGGGGAATCCCCACAATGCGCTGGCCGTCGAACTCCATCACATACGGGCGATCGTCATCATTGACATCGCCGTGGTGTGTGTAGCCCGCTTCGGCCAGCAGGCGTGAAGTGATCTGGCTACCGGTACCGCGCGGGCTGATCCAACCCTTTGGCGTGACACCGGCAGTGCGCTCCAGCAGTTCATGGTTGCGCAGCAAATTGGCGCGTTCTGCGGCCTCATCAAAGTAAACCGGAATCACGTCCATGCCCCACGAGTGATTGATGATTTCATGGCCCAGATCTGCCAGGCGCCGGACAGTTTCCGGGTCACGTTCACAAATCACACCATTGACCATGATGCTGGTCTTGATCTGGTGTTTCTCCGCAATATTCAAGAGTCGATGAATGCCGCGCACCAACCCGAAGCTGGCCCAGGAATGGGCATTGGTGTCAAAAAATCCAGGCTTTAAGACATTGCCCATGGGACCAATCCCCGGTGCTTGGCCATCCGACCAAGCTTCATAGGCAATGTTAAAAATCACGGCGACGCGCTTGCCGCCCGGCCATCGAAAACTGTCGGGCAAACGTTTGATCTGGTGGGGCATGGCTGCGTTGCTTTGAGGGAAATTGAAGGATTTATGAGGGACTGATGGCTGGAGTGCTGAGCGTTTTACTGCGGCTGGATGTTGGCCAGTTTGAACAGCTTGGCCTGAAAGGCCATGTCATCGATGACAAATTTTGAGAAGTCAGCAGGGTTCGAGCCCACCGTGATCAGGCCCAAGCGATCCAGCTGCGCCTTCAGTTCAGGTTGTTCCATGGCCTGGTGAACCACCTGCTGAATACGCTCGATTTTGTCTTGCGAAGTCCCTGCGGGATACCACAGCCCTCCCCAACCATAGACTTGCTCCATCCCCTTGAGCCCCTGCTCAGCGTAAGTCGGAACATCCGGCAAGATCGGCGCGCGCTGGGTGCCGCTGATGGCCAATGCCCGGACCCGCCCATCCTTGATGCCAGCGGCAGAACCGGCGGTCGATGCAAATGTCATGTCAATTTGCTTGGCCACCACTTCATTGAAGGACGGTCCCGCCCCCTTGTAGGGAACATGCAGGATTTTGGTTTGTGCCAGCGAGTTGAAGAGTTCACCATTCAGGTGGTTCAGGTTGCCGTAACCGGCCGAACTGAAACTCATCTTGTCGGGCTTGGCTTGTGCCAGCGCGATCAATTCCTTCAGCGACTTCGCAGGCACATCAGGGTTGACCACCAAGACATTGCCGTAGGTCCGGTAAATTTGCGTGATCGGGGCGAAGTCCTTGAGCGGGTCATGTGGCAGCTTTTTGTAGAGCACGCTATTGCCCGCAAACGATCCCGTTGTGATCAGCATCGTGTAGCCGTCAGGCGGTGCCTTCGCCACGGCGTCAATGCCAATGATGCCGTTGGCACCCGCCCGGTTGTCGTAGACGATGGTGGTGTTGAGTGCCTCGGCCATTTTTTGCCCGAGTTGTCGACCCACCACGTCAATCGGACCACCGGCCGTGAACGGAATGATCATGCGGATCGGGCGTGATGGCCATTTGTCCTTATCGCCCGCTGAGCTTTGCGCAAGCGCTGAACTCAAACCTGCCAGCAGCCATGGAGCGGCCAGCACCGCAGACCAGAAAGTACGCCGCCGCTTCGCTGTTGTGTTCAGCGACAAGCTTTGGCCTGCGTTTACAAAAGCGTGCTTGACGGTCAGCATGTGCAACTCCAGTGAGAAGGCTAGAACACCCCCGCCCGGGGCAGGGGGAAGACAGATCCTTAGCGTGGTGCGCGCTTTTTCAAACCGAGAATTTCTCGCGCCTGCGCTGGCGTGGCAATCTGTGCGTCCATCTCTGTCAGCAGGTTGACTGCCTTTTTCACCAGTGCCGCGTTGTCGGGTGCCAACACGCCCTTGCGGATGTAAATGTTGTCCTCCAGACCGACGCGCACATGGCCACCCATCAACCAAGCCTGCATCAACATCGGATATTCCCAACGACCCGTGCCAAAGGCAGCCCAGTTGGAACCGGCGGGCAAGATCGATCGCAAATAAGCCAATGTGGCCGGCGTTGCATTGGCACCATATTTCACACCCATCACGATTTGAAACAACGAAGGCGATGGCAGCGTTCCATCGGCGATCAAGTCAGCCGCCAAGTGAATGTCACCACTGTCGAAAACTTCAAGCTCCGGCAAGGTTCCAGCCTCTTGCGCCAGCTGCGCCATGATGCGGACGTTGCGGGGCGTGTTGATGACCACGGAAGACCCCGAGAACATGGTGTTGAGGTCGAGGCTGCAAATCTCTGGACGCAAAGCCATCACGTGCTCCATGCGCCGCTCCGGCGTGGTCAGCGTGGTGCCTGGGGCGGCCACTTTCGGGTCATCTTCACTGGGGACAAATCGCTGGCCAGGGCCGGTCGTCAGGTTGATGATGACGTCGGTGTCACTGGCGCGAACGCGCTCCACGACCTCGCGGTAGTGTTCGAGCTCCATGCTCGGGCGGCCGTCAGGGAAGCGCACATGAATGTGCGCGATGGCTGCGCCAGCTTGCGCTGCGCTGATGCAGGCGTTGGCAACTTGCTCTGGCGAGCATGGCAGATTAGGGTACTGCTTGATGTTGGTGATGTTGCCGGTGACGGCGCAGCTGATGATGGTGGGATTGCTCATAGTGTTCCTTAGGATGGGTTTGAATCAACGCTTCAACAGCGCCGTTTTATTTAATGGCCAATGGGTTGGCAGGCGAACCCACGGCACCGGTGACAGGCAAGGCGGGCGCTACGAACATGAACTCGTAGACGTGGTCTTCGTCGCAATCTTTGGCGAGTTCTTTCAAGAAAAAGATCTCGCCCATGGTCAGACCGAGAATCGGAATGCACAGCCAATGCCAAGGCTGGTTCACACCCGCCGCTTCGGATTGGTTGGGCCGCACCTCGACGCCCCAGGTGTCAGTGGCCACCGCAGCCACCTGCTTGGCATGCAGCCAGTCCAGCGTGTCAAAAGCCAAGCCTGGCGCATCGCCGCCCGAGTAAAAGTCCCAGTTGCCTTCGGCCATCTTGGCTTCCATCTGGCCGGTGCGGATCAGCAGGTAGTCGCCGCGTCCGACTTTGACGCCCTGGGCTTTTTCCACTTCGTCAAGGATGGCCGCAGTGATGCCAAAACCATCAGGCAGTGTGTCCACCTTGTAGTGGCGGGCGATGTCCAGCAAGACACCCCGACCGACCATCTTTTCGCGCGTTTTTTCGATACCGCACTTGGCCGCACCAAAGGAGCTGACAAGACGGCAGTCATAACCGTTCCACATGTAATTGTCGAAAAAAATGTGACCCAAGCCGTCCCACTGCGTGCCGCACTGCATCGGCATGATGACGATGTCGTCAGCCGAACGGATACCGCGTTTGTCGAGCACGCCGGAGTAAGCGTCGGTCCCCGTGCGCAGCATCAGGTGAATCGGGTTGAAGCGACCGACCGGCGGGAACTTGGTCTTGCCACCTTGCGGCCCGGTGTTGTCAAAGGCCAGCGCCAAAGACATCACGCGGCCTTTTTTAACCAGACTCGCTGCTTTGACGACGTCTTCGGGCGTGGTGAAGTTCAGCGTTCCAATTTCGTCGTCCGGGCCCCAACGGCCCCAGTTCTTCAGCCGTGCGGCAGCGTCATCAACATCTTGGCGGGTCACCGGGGGAAGCTTGCTAACGAGGAGGGTCATGTCCATCTTTCTTGAATATATTTCTCACACAAATCGACTTCAAAGATTCAGCCATTGGCTAATCTGCACACCAGCCGGCGACTTTAAATCAATCACTTGATTGAATCAAGCGTTTGATTAAAATAAATCTCTCGATTTATGATCAAGGTCACATGAACGATTTAAAGACACCTGAAGTCACTGTCAGCACGCGTGACCGCATTTTGCAAACGGCCGAGCAGCTGTTCGCGGAAAAAGGCATTGATGCCGTGAGCCTGCGCGAAATAACAGCCGCGGCGGGTGTCAACATCGCCGCAGTCCACTACCACTTTGGCTCCAAAAAAGCGGTTCTGGAAGAGCTTTTCGCCATCCGGGGCGGCCCGATCGCAGACCGCAGACTGCTGTTGCTGGGACAGATCGGTCGCGACCCAGATGGCAAACCGGTTCTGGAAGATGTTTTGCGGGCATTTTTAAAGCCCGCGCTTGAAGCCCCTGCAGATCCTGGCGGCGCCTCATTTGTGTTGCTGCGTGCCCGCTTGGCCTTTGAACAGGCAGAGGTCCGGCGTGCGGTCATTGGCAAAGCTTTCGATGTCTCCAATCGCGAGTTTTTGCGCACCTTGCGTGAAGCATTACCCGAGCTCAGTGCCGACGACCTGCACTGGCGCTTTCACTTCATGTTGGGGGCGATGGTCTACACGATGGCGGCGCCGGGCCGGATTGAGTCAATCACGGACGGCGCTCTGGACACTTCGGACAGTGCAGCGGCCTTGACCAAGCTGGTCTCATTTGCGGCCGCCGGATTCAGAGATACAGCCACCACAAGGTGAGACTTTCAGCGCGCGCCTATCGACAGGCGATGTCTAGCGCCATGCATCCCACAGCAACTTGCTGCCGGTCAGACCCATGCCCCAGTAAATCAATCGATTGAACAGCACCGGACTGATGCGCTTGGCCATGGCGAAGCCCGCAAAAACCCCCACGGGGACCAAAGGCAACAGCACCAATGAGGTCACCATGTTCCGCTCATCCAACAGACCCAGCAAGCCAAACGGAAGCCACTTGGATAGATTGATCACGAAGAAAAAATAAGCCATGGTGGCGGCAAAGTGCATCGGACTCAGGCGCAAGGGAATCACATAAGCGCTGATGGGCGGGCCGCCCGAGTGCGCCACAAAGCTGGTGAAGCCCGAAATAGTCGTGAGAATGACACCGACCCAGCGCGGTGGCGGTGGACTGTCGGCGCGCGGTGGAAAAATCAGCCTTTGCGCCAGAAAAAGCAGAGTCAACCCACCCACCACCCCAGCCACCAACCGTGTGTCCAGCGACTTGAACAGCAGTGCGCCCAGCAGCGTTCCAAGCAAACCCAAAGGAATCAAAAAACGCAGAAGCTTGACATCGATGTTTTTCCGGAAAGCCGCGAGCCCCAGCAAATCAACACATAACAGCACCGGCATCATGATGGCCGCAGCCTGCGGCACCGAAATCGTCAACGCCATCAGCGGCACCGCCAGCGAACCGATGCCAATGCCAAAACCGCTTTTACTGACGCCTAGCAACAACACGGCCGGAATGGCGAAAAGGTAAAAAAACGGATCGGTGATGATGGAAAAATTCACAGTCAAACCAATGCTTCATGGTCTACGAGATAACGCCCTCCGCCTTGTAGGCGGCCAGCTCTTGCGCCGAATGGCCCAACCATTCGCCGAACACGGCCTCATTGCTCGCCCCCAAAGGCAGACTAGGCAGAATCGGCTTGCGCTCGGCTCCCTCGAAGACCAGTGGTGAGTGCGGCAGAACAACCCGGCCAAGCTCCGGATGGTCTATCCATTGAAGGCTACCACGGGCATGCATATTCTCGTCGTGCATGACCTCTAAAAGCTGGCGTACTGGCGCACAGGGCACCTTCGCCGCAAGCATACGCTGCGCCACCTCGTTCTTGGTCAGCGTTCTGGTCCAATGCTCAATCAACTCGTCGACAGCCTCGACATTCTGCACCCGCGAAGTACGGGTCAGGAAGCGTGCATCGTCCTTGAGTTCGGAACGACCCATCACCTCCAAGATCGCTTGAAAATGATGGTCCCCAGGCGCATTGAGCACCACGTAGCCATCGGAGGTCGCATAGACGTTGTAGGGTGCAACACCCAGACCGCCATGACGGTTACCGGTGCGTGCCGGGGCGGCCTTACCACGCGCATGCAGCATGCCAAGATTAGAAGCCAGCGACGCATAAGTCGCATCTTGCATGGAAACCGCGACAACGCGGCCCTTGCCAGTGCGCTCACGTTCATAGAGCGCGGTCATGATCGCTGCATAGAGATGAATGCCCGCCATGAAATCGCAAAGCGCGGCACCCGACTTGACCGGCGGCTGGTCTGCAAATCCGGTGGAGTCAATCACGCCACACATCGCCTGCATCACCAGATCCATGGCGGGGTAGTCACGATACGGGCCGTCCTTGCCATAACCGGAACTCGACCCATAGATCAGTCGCGGGTTAATTTTATGCAGTTCTGCAGCACCCAGCCCAAGACGGTCCATCACGCCGGGGGCAAAGTTTTCAACCAATATATCGGCGCGACTGACCAGTTCTTTGAGTAATTCCCGGCCCTTCTCCGTCTTGAGGTTGAGCGTGACCGGCTGCTTGTTGGAGTTCAGCATTGCAAAAGGAAGTGCGGCCCCTCCCATGTCGCCGCGGCTGCGTAGATGCTCACCTTGAAACGGCTCCACCTTGATGACATTGGCACCCGCCATGGCCATGAGGAAAGTCGCATAGGGTCCGTTGTAGACATGCGAGAGGTCGATGACAGTGATACCCTCAAGAGGGTAATTAGGTTTTGAGGCAGACATCAATGACTCCTGAATTCAAGCGGACAGATCGGTTCTCGCTCTTGCAAGTACGCGTCGTGCTGAGAGATAGTGGGGGCGATCGAGCATCTTTCCGTTGATCGAAATGGCGCCGGCACCCGGTGATGCCGCAAACGCGGCGATGACGCGCTGCGCCCAGGCAACATCGACCGCGGAGGGCGTGAAGGCCTCGTTGATGGGCCCTATCTGGTCGGGGTGGATCGCCACCTTTCCCGAGAAACCATCACGCAGCGCTTCGGCCGCCTCCGCCTTCAGCCCGTCTACATCGCGGAAATTCGTGTAAACGGCATCGATGGCTGGAACTTGCGCTGCCGTAGCGCCCAACAGCACCAGCGACCGGGCCAGCTGATAGGGCGAGGTATAGCGGCCGTCCAGATCTCGGTTCGAAGTAGCACCGATATCGCTTGCCAGGTCTTCGCCGCCCCAAAAAAGCCCGCAGAGTCTGGCACCAGCGTCCGTTGCGTAAGTGTGCAATCCAAAAAGACTCGCGGCAGTTTCGGTCACGATCGGCAGGATCTGCGTCGACCCGATCGGCACGCCATCTCGCGCCTCAAACTCCGAGAGATAGCCAGCAAGCGTCGCCACATCGCGCCCGTTGGCACACTTAGGCAACATGATGCCGTGAGGCTGAGCGCGTAACACGGCATCAAGATCCGCCAGCGTGTGACGGGTCCCGAGCGCATTAATTCGCACAAAGAGGCGCATGCTTGCGCGATGTTCGCCTACGAACTCGGCGCACATCTCCCTTGCCCGGGCCTTCTCCGCCTCAGGCACCGAATCTTCCAAGTCAATGATCAGCGCGTCTGCGTTGGAACTGAGCCCCTTCGTGAGCTTACGCGAGTCATGCGCGGGAACGAAGAGCATCGAGCGCATATTAAAAGTTACCCATCGACAGAAAACCATCCACCGGATCAAAGTCACTGACGAGCTTCTTGCCAATCAGATCCTTGAGCGCCTCGGTCGCGCCCCCCCCTAGGGTTCCATAGCGCACGCCGCGGTAAATACGGGAAATCGGATAGTCATCGCAAAAACCGTAGCCCCCGTGCACCTGCAGTGCTTCGTTGCTCACGCGAATCGCCATCTCGTTGACGAACATCTTGGCAGTCGCCGCTTGATGAGGATCGGGAAACGGGTTGGCCGACAGGGCCGCCTGATACAGCAAGGCACGGCCAGCCTCGATGTCCCGATACATCTCGGCAAGCTTCCACTGGATACCTTGGAACTCGGCGACAACGTGCCCCCGGATCTGCCGTTCGCGCACATACTTGATGGCTTCTTCGAAGGCCGCTTCGGCCATTCCCAGCGAAACGCTGGGGTTCAGGCAACGCTGCGTGTTGAACGCGGAGAGCAGCTTCTTGAAGCCACCTTCGCGCAGTACCACGTTCTCAACCGGGACCTCGCAGTTGTTGAACTGGATTTCCGCCAGGTACTCGCCGCCCATCGTGTGGTAGCGCGCGGTCACCTCGAAGCCGGGGGTGTTGCGATTCACCAGCACGCAACCGATACCATGTTTGCCGGGGGTGCCGTCGATGCGCGTGAAGACCACAAACCATTCCGCCTCGTTGGCGCGGCTAATCAGTGTTTTCACCCCGTTGACCACGGCACGGGAGCCATTGATGACCGTGTTCGTTCTGTAGTTCGGAACGTCTGTGCCGGCGTGCGGCTCAGTCATGCAGACCGCCAGGTGGTTTTCGCCGGAACACACCTTGGGCAAGATGTCGCGCTTCAAACTTTCCGGCGCATAGGTGCTGATGACGCGCACCTGCACACCGAGCATGCCCATCAGCGCCATCGCAGTGTTGTAACAATTCTTAGCGACCTCCTCAAGAACCAGCACCGTTTCGAACACCCGCAAATTAGAGCCCCCATATTCCTCGGGAACCGACATGCCCAACACCCCGATTTTCGCCAACTCATTGAGGTTGTCCCAAGGATAGGTGCCATCCATGTATTTGATCGAATTGCCCTGAAAGTCCTTGTCCTTGGCGAGGGTCCGGACCGCGCCGATCAATGCGCGCTGCTCTTCGGTGAGTAGAAGTCTCTGGTGGCTCATTTTGTCTTTCCTTTGGTAATGTCATGGCGCCGGCGGCGCAGATTTTGAAGCTGATAACGTTCGGATTAAGATGAAGTCATGGGACTCTCCCGGTGAATTTCGGCGCCCTGCGCTCCTCAAAGGCCGCAAGCCCCTCCGCATAGTCTGCAGAGCCTAGAATTTCCGGCAGCGCAGCGCGCTCGAGACGCAGAGCGTCCACCAAAGGCAGCTCCATACCCTGCTTCACCAGTCGCTTGATCGCTGCCATTGCGGGCGCGGAATTGCCAGCCAGCCGTCTTGCGAAGGCAAGTGCCCGGACTTGCAAATCCTCGGGTAAAACCACCTCATTCACCAGCCCAATTTCCAGGGCATATTCACTGGTGACCGGTTCGCCACTGAGCATCATCTGGATCGCTCGACTCGCACCGATGAGCCGGGGCAGCCGTTGGGTTCCGCCGGCGCCTGGAAATGCGCCAACACGGCTTTCAGTCAACCCCAGGCTGATACCGGCCGCTGCCATCCGCAAGTCGCAGGCCAGGGCCATCTCCAGACCGCCGCCCAGCGCGAGGCCATTCAATACAGCGATGCTGACAAACTGCGCCCCGGCGATGGCGTTGATGGCATCGTTGATAGACGCGTTGTGCGCCATGCGGGCGTTAAGGTCCATGCTCTTGCGCTCTTTCAGGTCGGCGCCCGCACAAAATGCGCGGCCGCTACCGCACAACAACACCACGCGCGCCCGCTTCGATGCAGCGTCGGAGACGGCCTGCAGTAGCGCCGTGACAGTGGCCACACCCAATGCGTTCATGCGCTCCGGCCGTTCCAGTCTAATTTCGTATACGTCGTCGCCGAGAGACTCTAAAAAAACATCCTGACTCATAAGCAATCCTTGCTCCCTTAAATCAAGTTGAGGCAACAACGTTCGGGCTGTCGAACAGCTCGCGCGACAGCAACTCCCGATGATCCGGGTGGGCGATCGCAATGAGCCGTTGAGCGCGCTCGCTCAATGAACATCCGCGTAAATGGGCTACGCCGAACTCCGTCACAATCACATCCACTTCGCTGCGTGCCGTCGTCACGGGACGGACACCGAGCGAGGCGACGATGCGTGAGTGCTTGCCGTCCGGGGTGGCTGACGCGAAGGCGATGATCGAGCGACCGCCCGGCGATGCAACACCGGCACGCACAAAATCCACCTGGCCACCAACGGCACCCAAGTACCGGCCACCGGCAACTTCCGCATTCACCTGGCCGGACAAATCGATTTCAATCGCCGAATTGATCGTGTGAAATTTTGGCAGTGCACCTGCCACTGCAAGGCTGTGCGTGTACTCAGCGTTACGCATCGCAATGAGGCCAGATTGCTCTGCGAAATCACGCAATCGCTGCGTTCCAAACAATCCACCTGTCACCGTTTGGCCGGCATATTGCAACTTATACGCATTGGTCACGACACCTCGCTCCACCAGATCAACCAGCACATCGGAGACGACACCGCTGTGCACGCCCAGGTCGCGGTGGTTGGCCAGCGCCTGAGCCACCGCTGCTGGTAGCGTGCCCACGCCCAGCTGCACTGTCGCACGATCAGGTATCAAGGCCGCCACTTGCTTGGCCACGTCGCGCTCCACGGCCGAAGGCTCCGGATCAGGCATATCAATAATGCGCTCGTCACTTTCCACCAACAGGTCAATGTCAGCACTGTCAACGCAGGCATCGCCGCCCATCGTTGGAAGGGCCGGATTGACCAGTGCGATCACGACACGGGCCCGTCGGATCATGACCTGCGTGAAATCACAAATGACACCCAGGCTGAAGCCTCCGGCCAGCAATGGCTTGACATGAATCAGGACGACATCCACCCGCAGCTGGCCGCTGCGTATCAACTCGTGGATCGAACTGATGTGGCAGGGAACGATCTCTGCCAGCGCCGTGACACGCCGACTGGTCCCGGCGCCATTGAGCGCGCGAAACCTGAAGTGCGTTGCGAGCTCGGGACGAAGAGTGCCCGACTG
This sequence comes from Comamonadaceae bacterium, assembly GCA_947374505.1. Lineage (GTDB taxonomy): Bacteria > Pseudomonadota > Gammaproteobacteria > Burkholderiales > Burkholderiaceae_C > Polaromonas. The sequence continues at coordinate 10,589 of CANCCE010000017.1, forward strand.
CGTCAGACCGAACATCAGTACGGGCGAGTCCAGTTCCTCGCGCTGCGCCACCAGCGCTTCGGTCAGGGCCAGCGGCTCTCCAGGCCCTTGCGGCCAGGCAATGACATCTTGCCGATGCAGTAGGTCCTTGAAGCGTAGAAGCGAAAGCGGGAGCGTTTTTAGCATCCGATGTTCACTCGATCTGAATGCCCGTGTCTTTGATCAGGCGGGTCCAGCGCACAATATCCGACCGGATCAGATTTCCAAATTCTGCAGGAGTGCTGGGCTTCGGTGTAGCACCTTCACGAGCCAGTATTTCCTTGAACTCTGGAAGCGCCAGCACGGTATTAAGCTCATTGTTTAACCGCTTCACCACGCCCGGCGGCATGCCCGCCGGACCGAGAAGACCAAACCAGACTTCCAACTCGAACCCCGGCAAACCCGACTCATTTGCGGTTGGAATTTCAGGCAACATGGGCGATCGTTTCATGCTCGTGACCGCCAATCCGCGCATCTTTCCACCCTGGATGTGCGGGGCGACGGAGGCCAGCGTCGGCAAGAGCATCTGTAGATTACTACCCATCAGGTCATTGAAGGCGGGGCCGATGCCTTTATAGGGAATGTGCGTGAGTTGCACCTTGGCGGCCGACGCGAACAATTCCGTGCCAAGATGATTGATACCGCCAATACCGGCGGTCCCGTAGTTGATGCTCTTCGGCTTTGCAGCAGCGAGGCCCATGAATTCCTTCAGCGTGCTTGCCTTGACCTCGTTGCCGACGACAATGACAAACGGAGTCGCTGCGACTCCGCCGATGGGTTCTAGATCCTTCATCAAGTCGAATGGCAGCCTCTTCCCGCTCGCAACGTTCGTCGCGATTGAACCTGAGACGAATAAAAGCGTGTAGCCGTCAGCGGACGACCTGGCCACAAAATCTGTGCCAATGGTGCCCCCGCCGCCGCCCTTGTTATCCACAACAACCGGCTGGCCTAGCCGCCCACCTAACTTGGCCGCAAGCACGCGAGCAATATTGTCATTGCTGCCGCCCGGGACAAACGGCACGACGATATTGACCGGTCTGCTGGGCCACTGACCCTGCGCACCAGCAGGGAGCGGCAGCAAGGTGTAAGCAAGCGCGGCAAGCATCACGCGGACAGTGATTGATTTGAAATAATTATTCACTTTGTCTCCTTTTATAAAACAGGGTCTAGTGCGCGCGCGAGCCCGCGAACATCGCCCAGTGATTCGAGCCCATCGACGAGATCCCGCAACTGGCGATGCGCGTTTTCACGCAATGGATGCGCCGAAATTCGAAAACAATCCACCGCCTTGATGTCGAAGTCGGCAACAGACATAGGACGGCTCGGGTGGCCCAACGGAAGGTCTATGCGCAGGTGATGCGTTGTGCCGTCTTGCATGTCGATCTGGACATTCGCTGGCGAAATGCTGCGACTCCATTCGCGTTCGATGTCTTCATCCACGTATGCCTCTACCCGCTGCGCCAGCGCCAAGATATCTTTGCGATGAATCGAACTTTCGCTGAAGTGTGACAAGCTGACATTTCCGTCGATCAGCACGGTGGCAACGGTGAAAGGAATGCTGAATTGCGCGTGGACGATAGTTTCCGGCGCCTTGCGCACAGCGACCGGCGTACACACTGCCTCATAGGCTTGGCGTGTCACACCCACGCGCACGCGAAGCACTTGTTGGGTGGAGATTGCCCCGGATGCTCTCAGCGCGAGCGCTGCGTCGATGGCGGTGTGGTTAAAACGACAGCAGGGGTAAGGCTTGTAGCTGAGCTGCGTGAATTCGTAATGCTCACCAAGGCCATCACGTAGCGCGTCACGGTCGCACTGATCGCGCAGGTAGACGCGAAGGAATCCATCAACCCCTTCAAATGTGGCTTGAGCCCCTCGCACATTCCGCTGGGCAAGCTGGACCGACATCAGCGCAGACTTCGCGGCGAATCCCGGTTGCATGCGCTTTGTGAGCGCTCCATCACGTGTGACTTGGTGATTGCCGGAAACCTGAGAGTAGGCAATACCGATCGCATTCACCATTTGAGTTGTGTCCAGACCAAGCACCCGTCCAGCCGCCACAGTGGCAGCAAAATAACCAAACAGAGGGGTGTAGATGAAACCACTTTCGACGATGCCGATTCGGGTCGCCACGCCAAGGCGGCAGATCGTCTCCAGACCGGCAGCGACACCCGCGATGAAGTCCGCACCACTCGCGCCACCACGCAGTTCCGCCGCCGCCAGCGCAGCGGGCACCACCGAAACGCCTGCATGCAACACGGCCGCATCATGTGTATCGTCGTAATCGCGGGCGTGCGCCATGGTGGCGTTTACCCAGGCGGCATGGTGCGCAGGAACCTTGTCGCCAAAAGCCAGAATAGTCGCCTGAGGGGCGCCACCCCACTCAGTCGCCAGACCGCGCGTTTCCGCCACTGCGGGCGCACTGGAACCGGCGGCCGCGCAGGCCAACGTGTCAAAGATGTTCGCCTTGGCTGCGTCGATCACATCGCCTGGCAGCTTGGCCAACGTGATGCCACAGGCAAAACGGGCAAGAACAAATGCGAAATCTTCGCCTGTAGTCGCAGTTGGATGCGCGCCTGAGGCGCTGTGCGAATGGCTGGGTGTGGGTGCTGTCATGCAATCTCCTGTTCAAATATCGACCATTCGAGCGCGCGGCCAAGCATCCGCCGGATTCGCATCTCTCTGTTCATTCTTCCAGTTTAGGATTCAGATGCCCATCAAGTCCATGGCTCTTTTCGGGACTCGGCCTGCTTGTTTAGCGAACGATCCAATGCGGCTCAAACAGAAGCAAAAACGTGCAACCGAGTCGATGCATCATGGAGGCAGAGCGATCACCAACGGAGACCGTCAGGTCAATCACAGTGCCGCCTGTCTTATTCGATTTTGATTCCGGTCTCTCTGGCAACTTTGGCCCATTTAGCAGTCTCATCGACCATGAGTTTTTCAAACTCCAGGCGGGACATAGGCATCGGATCCGCCCCTTCACCTGCAAAGCGCTTTTTCAATTCCGGCTCTGCCAGCGCTGCATTGGTTTCACGGTTCAGTATGTCGATCAAATTGAGGGGGGTGCCCGCAGGCGCCAGTAAGCCCCACCAGTTGCTGACTTCAACATCAACCCCGGTTTCTTTCAACGTTGGAACCTCGGGAATGAGGTCGACACGGCGGGAGCCTGCAACGCCCAACAGCTTGATTTTTCCGGAGCGCAGGAAAGTCTGCATATAGATCAGGCTGCCCAAGGACACCTGAACGTGACCGGCTGCCAAATCCATCAAAGCCGGTCCGCCGCCTTTGTAATGCACAACGGTCAGGTCGGCACCTGTGCGCAGCTTGAACAACTCAACGGCGAAGTGCTGAAAGCTGGCGACACCCGCCGAGCCGAAGTAAACTTTCCCTGGGTTTTTCTTAGCGTAATCAATCAATTCCTTGATGGAGTTCACGGGCAGACTGGCGGCAACCCCAATCACGCTGGGACCCATACCAAGCATGGCCACCGGCGTGAAGGACTTCACCGGGTCATAGTTGAGCTTCATGACAGAAGAGTTCATCGTGAAGGTCGAGGAAATCAGCAGCAAGGTGTTGCCGTCGGGCTCAGCCCTCGCGACCATGGCTGAGCCAATGGCGCCGCCAGCGCCCGTCACGTTTTCAACGATGACGGGGCGTTTCAGGCGGATCGAAAGTTGTTGGGCAACCGTTCTGCCAACAATGTCGTTGCTGCCGCCTGGTGCGAAACCAACGATGATGCGAATGGGCTTGGCCGATTCTTGTGCAACCGCCAGCCGCACAGGAACAGACGCGCCTGCAGCCAGCAAGGCCCCGAGCTTGAGGTTGAACTGCCGTCGGTTGTTGGGGGTTTTGATATTCATGGATTTGTCTCCGGTTTTTAAAGCGAATTTTGACTAAGCTCAAAGCCGTCAAGGACTGCCTTTTTTTACTTTGGCCAGATTAATAAATTAAAGCGAATGACTCCATCGCTTTATTCAGGACTCCGCCTCCTGATATTGAGAACTATCAGTGTTAGCCCTTATTTTTTGATCCTCTCACCGCCCGACAGACACGCGCTTTACCAAGCAGCCTCAAGAATCTGCATCAGCACCCCTTCATCCTCGACCGGTCGCGGATTGAGGTGCAGAAACCAGTCGTGCATTGCGGCCTGAGCCACGCTTCGCAGAACTTCATGGGGAACGCCCACGTCACGCAATCTGGCAGGGATGTTCACTGATGCCACAAGATCTTCGACGGCCCGGATGGCCGCCTCCACGCCACGCCCTGAACCATGCATACCCAATGCATCGGCAACCTTGCCAAGACGCTGCTGCGTAAAAGGCGCATTGAACCGCATCGTGTGTGGCAACAAAATACCATTTGCCAACCCGTTGTCGATGTGCGTTTGAGTGCCCAGGGCATGACCCAAAGCAGCGCAAACCCCCGGGCTCGCGTGGTCCGTTCCCTGCCCACAAAGGACAGAAGCCAGCACCAGTTCACAACGAAGCTCGCTGCTCGAAGCCTGTGCCACAAGCTTGCCAAGGTTGCAAGACAGAAGACGCAGCGAGTGCATCAACATGCCATCAGACAAAGGATTGCCGGCAGGTGATTCGAGCCCCTCGACGGCCATCGCCAATGTGTTCAGGCTGGCAGAGAGTGTCAACTCCAGGGGAGCGGAAAGTACAAACTCCGGGTGGATCAAAATCGCATGGGCTCGCGTCTTCGGGTCGAATATCGTCATGCGCCTGCCGGTCTGAGGATCAAAAACTGCGCTGCCCACCTTGACCATGGCGGTTGTTGGCGTCGTCGGGATCACCAACTGAGGCAGCTTCGGAGCTAACAGCTTTGGGCTTACAAATTTCCCGTCAACACCCCGCTGAGAACTGAGTTCGAGAAGTCCACCTCGTTCTGCAGCAAGCACATTAGCCGCACGCGCAGTGACGATCGCGGAACCGCCACCCACCGCGATCACCGCATCAGCTCGCGATTCGAGCAGCAAGTCTGCGCCTCCCTGCACCGACTCGACGGGGCTATGAGGGCGAACACGATCGAAAACAGCGACAAGGCGTGTGCCCAAAATCCCGCGCACGGCGCCCAGTAATTCAGGACTTTGGGCCACGGTCGCGCCGCAGAAAACAACGGCTCTCTGACTTTTAACCCGATCCAACTCGACAGGTAACATGTTCAGACTGTCGCGTCCACAAAAGAGACGCAGCCCCGCTGCAATGTGATTGAAATCTCTCACGGACGACATCCTTCAAGATTCAGCCACTCTTGGATCAATGTCGGCTCACCAGCAATCATGGGCATCGAGGCTCCTTCATAGAAATCGACATAGGCTCTGGTCAGGGTCGCTCTAGCGGTTATCGCGACGGTCGCGCATCACTTGCCGGCGTCGCACTCGCTTGGCTATCAGCGACAAGATTGACCGATCAAATCCAGAATTAATACGTTATTCGGCGCAGGCAGCCCGAGCGCAAACTGAGCGAAAATCGCAAATAGAACGACTGTCGCCGACTTGTCCGTTGCATTCATGGCTGGCTTGCAGTTTAGGAATCAGAAGCACTGCGCGTCCATGGTTTTTTTCGGGACATCGCATGCTTGGTTTCAGAACGATCCAGGCTAAAAATAGGGTCTCCCCATGCTAATCGACCTCATCCAACTTCGCACCTTCGTGGCCGTCGCGGAGGAACAACACCTGACGCGAGCCGCTGAACGCCTGCATGTCAGCCAATCCGCCGCCAGCGCACATGTGCGCGCCGTCGAAGAACGCCTCGGCTCGCAACTGTTCGTCCGCGCCAACCGTCACCTCGAACTGACACGAGCCGGGCAATTACTGCTTCAAAAAGCCAAGATTTTGTTGAATGAAGAGGCTCTATTCGCGTCTTTCGCACGCGAACTCCGGGGAAAAATGGAAGGGAACCTGGCCGTCAGCACGGGCAGCGATCCGGGCACCCACATCGGGGAAATCGTGACGGCGCTGCGTACCAAGCACCCGCTGGTCACCATCGATTTATTTGCACGACCGTCCTCTGGAGCCCGCAAAGCACTCAAGAGTGGTGAACTTGATGTGGGCATCTTCCTAGGCCGCCCTGTCGATCCTGGCTTCACTTTCTACGAACTCTCGATCGTGCACTTCCGCGTGGCGGGCCCCGTTGCATGGAGGGAGAAGATCGAAGCAGCGGATTGGACCGAGTTGGCGGGGTTGCCCTGGATCACGCCGAGCGCAAGCTCAGCGTACTCAGCCATGCTGGCGCAACTGTTCGGCGAAAAAGACCTGGCACTGAACAGCGTCGTTCGATTCGAATACGCGGCGCAAGGACGCGACGCCCTGCAAGCGGGCGCTGGCATGATGCTGATGCGGGAGGAGCACGCCACGCAAGGCGAACGAGAAGGTCATCTCGCCATATCCCCCATTGCGCAGACCCAGTTCGCCCTCTCAATCGTCCACCAATCCAGCCGTAAAAACGATCCCCTCATCCAAGCATTCCTTGAGGCTGCTAGGCTGGTCTGGCCAAAAATGAAGCTGACAAAAGCTTAGGACGTATGGCGTTAACTGAACGTTGGGACACTCCGGGTGAAAAATAAAAGCTTCCGATTAGCAAATCGACGATGCGCCGCTCAAACCGGCTCATCCAGACCCAAATAAGCCTTCTGTATTTCGGGCCGCGTCAGCAATTCACTGGCCAAACCTTCGGCCACGATGCGCCCTTCTTCCATCACATAAGCCCGGTGTGCCAGCGCCATCGCCATTGCCACGTTTTGCTCAACCAGCAGCACCGATGTACCCTCTGCATTGATCTTGCGGATAGCACCAAACATGTCCAACACAATCGCCGGCGCCAAGCCGAGCGAAGGCTCGTCCATCAACAGCAAACTTGGCCTGGCCATCAAGGCGCGACCAATTGCCACCATTTGTTGTTGCCCGCCTGAGAGTGATCCGGCCGGACTCTGCAGCTTGACCTTGAGCGCGGGAAACAGCGACAACACATACGCCAGCGTCTCTTGCCGCTTGGCTTTGGCCGGGGCGATGAAACTGCCCAACTCCAAGTTGTCATAGACCGTCATCTGGGTGAACAAGCGCCGCCCCTCGGGAACGATGGCAATGCCCGCCTCGCAAAAACGGTGACTCTCCAATTGGGTGATGTCGCGACCTTTGAAATTCAGCGTGCCACCGCGCAAGCGGTGCATGCCGGCAATGGCATTGATCAAGGTGGTCTTGCCGGCACCGTTAGGACCGACCACGCAGACCATCTCGCCGGTTTTCACCTCAAGGCTGACACCCCATAAAGCCGGCGCGGCACCGTAGTTGACCCGTATGTTGTTGACTTCAAGCATGCGGCGTTCCAAGGTAAGCACTGACCACTTCAGGATGGCGCATGACGTCTTGGGCTGAGCCGATCGCGATCAGCTGACCATGATTCAGCACTGCCACGCGGTCGGCCAGCGCCATCACCGCACGCATCACATGCTCGACAAAAACAATCGTCGCGCCACGGTCGCGGATCTTCCGGATCAATTCAATCGCCTCATTGATCTCACCCGGTGTCAGCCCCGACAGCACCTCGTCGAGCAAGACCAATCGAGGTCTGGAAGCCAGCGCCCGTGTCAGCTCCAAAAACTTGCGTTGATGCAAATTCAGATCGTCTGGCAACGCATTCGCCTTGTCCTTGAGACCTGTGAATTCCAGCCAGGTCCAGGCTTCATGTGTGGCTTGCCGCTGGTCCAGAGCCGCGCCGCCAAACATGGCGACCAATGCCACGTTTTGCAGCACGCTCATGTGCGCAAACGGCCGGGGAATCTGGTAGGTGCGCGCAATGCCCGCTTGGGCAATGCGGTGAGCGGGCAGTCCGGCGAGTTGTTGACCGGCAAAGACAATGGTGCCGCCACTGCTCGGGTAATGACCACTCACCACATTGATGAAAGTCGACTTGCCTGAGCCGTTAGGTCCCAGCAGTCCGAGAATTTCACCCTCGTGAACTTGCAAGCTGACCTTGTCGAGCGCCTGCACACCTTTGAAGGCTTTGGACAGATGTCGCACTTCCAGCAGAATCTTCGGATCCATCAGAGGAGCGGGCGCACGGATCTCAGCAGGTGCCGAAGGGGCCGTGACTGAAACCGCTGTGTGGGCTTGTTGCTTTGCCGCAAGCCGTTTGAAAAAGAAACCCAGAATGCCATTCGGCATGAAGAGAATCACGACAATCAAGATCACGCCCACCGCCGCTTTGCCGGCCACCGGACTGTTGCCGGCTGTGAAGAAGTACAGCAAGCAAGTGATCACGGTCGCACCCACCGCCGGACCCGCCCAGTGGCGCGTACCGCCCAGCACGCTCATCAGCACCACGGTCAGCGGCACAACGATGGTGAAGGTCTCGCCAGCCGTCACGTAAGACACAAAAAGCGCATGGATGCCTCCGGCCAAACCCGCCAGCGCCGACGACAGACCAAAAGCCAGCAGCTTGTAGCGAAAGGTCGGCACACCCATGACCTCCGCCACGTCTTCGTCATCATGAATGGCGAACAGACCCGTGCCCAATTTGGACGCCTGCACCTTGTAAGCGATCAACAGCGTCAACACCGCCGCGGCCAAGGCCATCAGGTAAATCGATGCAGAAGCCGACGGACCGATGGCCGGCACCGGCGTCGCATTCAGCGAAATGCCAGGACCGCCATCGATGCGGGTATTCAGCACAATCGTGCCGACCACAAACGTGATGGCGAGGGTCAGCAAAGCGAACAATTCACCCCGCACCGCTTTGACCCTGAACACCACGGCCCCCAAGGCCAGCCCCAGCAGCGCAGCCATCAAGGCGGCGGCCGGCAGTGTCCATAAAAAGGGCCAATTCAGGTTGGCGGCCAGGCCTGCGGAGGTGTACATGCCAACGCCAAAAAAAGCGCCATGGCCGAATGAAAAATAGCCTGAGTAACCCGACAAAATGTTCCAGGACAGCGCCAGGATCATCCAGTGACAAATCAGGTACAAAAAGGATTCGTAAAAAGCCGGCAGGCCGAGCCAGGGCACAGTCGCAAGCGTCGCTCCGGCCACCAAAATGCCGATCACGGTTTTATTCATGGTTCAGATTTTTCCGGGGCGTAGCAACAGCATCAAGATCAGCAGCGAAAAAGACACGATGGGCGCCCACGAAGGCGAAGCCACTGCCATGGTGATGGCTTCACTGACACCAATGATGATGCCCGCCACCAAAGGGCCCATAGCGCTGCCCAGCCCGCCCAACATCACGGCAGCAAAGATCACCCCGATCCAGGCAAAAATTTGCGAAGGTGTGAGTGTGAAAGTCAACGCCAGGCAAATACCCGCTACCGCCGCCAGAGCCGCACACACGCCGGCCAGCATCAGCGACATGCCTTTTTGGTTGATGCCGAAGGCAGCGGCAATCTGCCCGTCTTCAGCCATCGCCCGCAGCGCCTTGCCGATGTCGGTGTAACGCATGCCCGCCCAAATGAGCAGCGCGATCGAGACCGACAACACCAAGGTGACCAACTCTGGCACCGGGATGTAGAGCGAGCCGATGGTGAATTTCATGTCGTTGTAATGCGTTTCAAGCCGCCTGTAATCGGCCGTCCAGGCCGCCTGAATGCCGCTTTCAATCACCACCGCGATGCCGAAGGTGACCAACAGAGAATTGAAAGGTGTGATCTGAAAACGGGCCAACACCCACTGCATGCCAACGCCGATCAGAAAGAACAAGGGCGGCAAAATCAACAAGCCCAAAAGTGGGTCCACATGCCACACCGTGGCCATGTGGTAACTCAAATAAGCAGCCAGAAAAACCAGCCCGAAATGGGACAGATTGATCTGCCGCAGCAGGCCCCAGGTGAGACCCAGGCCAAGCCCGATCAAACCGTACAAGCCGCCGATAAAAATCCCCGAGAGGATGGATTGCGCCAGTAAATTAAAACTCGGGAAACTCATCTACGGCCCCTTTGAAGACTACTTCACTTGGAGCTTGACGCCGGGCGGTGCGAACTGCGTTGGATAAACCACCACCCATTTGCCGTTTTGCACCTGTTTGATCTTCATCAAGTCATCGCCGTAGTTGCCGGGACCGTCAAAACGCAGGCGCCCATGGATGGTCTCAACGCGGTTCTTGCGCAGCCAGGCCGCAATGGCCTTGTCGTCCAAACTATTGGCGCCACGCACACCGGCTTCCAGAATCTGCCAGGCTGAGTAAGATGCTGCGGCCTGCACTTCAACACTGGTGTCAGGCAAGTTCAGCTTGGCCGCGCGCTCGTTGAAAATTTTGACGAATTGGGCGGCTGTCGGGCTGTTGGTGAACGGAGCGTGTTCTTCAAAAATCGTCACGGCCAACGCGTTGTTGCCGTCAGCGGCTTTGCTCATAGGCCCCGGGGCCGGGTAAAGGTGGAAGTGCAGCGGCGGTGTGTAGTCAATCTTTTTCATCGCGTCGAGCAGCATGTTGCCTTCAAGACCGATGTCACCGATCCAAACCAGATCGGGCTTGGCATCTTTCACACGTGCAGCGATCGGTCCAAAGTCCCGGTTGCCGAAGTCCCACTCAAGAAACAGCACTTCCTGCAAACCGCGCTTCTTGGCGATTTCACGGCCGCCGAGTGACATGAAATGAATCGATGGAAACTTGCTGGTGACGATGGCAATCGTCTTCGGTGGTTTGGGCGATGCAGCCAGCGCATCAAACAGCGTGTTGGGAACGGTGGTGCCAGGATCAGCACCAATCGACCAGGACGGAAACTGCATGTCGTACTTGGCCAGAGAAGGAATGCCAAAGGTGTGATGCACCAAGACTTTGTTGTAGCGCTGGGCCACGCCCATGGCTGACAAAATCGCGCCCGTGGCGTAAGGCCCCATCAGCAGATCGACCTTGTCGGACGTCACCAGTTGTTCGTAAAGCGTGCGCGCCAGCTCAGGCTTGGACTGATCGTCCTTCACCGTCCACTCGACCTTGCGGCCCAATAAACCACCGCGGGCGTTGAGTTGTTCGACGTAAATTTCACCGACCAATTTGTGCGTCAGGGCGGTCGACGACAAGGGGCCCGTCAACGCCAATGTGCTGCCGATGCGCACCGGACCAGGTGCTTGCGCTTGCACCGCTGCAGCGAATGTGAAGGCTGCCCCCACGGCAGTCACGGCGAGCAAAATTCTTCTTGTCATTTTCATGGTTTGTCTCCTGTTTATTGATGTAGGACCGCGGAAAAATCTGAAACTCAAACCCCCCTCGTATCTGCATTCGACGTGCAGATGGTCAAAAACTCAGACAGAAGGCACCAACTTGAAGTCGTAGTAGGCCGTGTGGAAAGGCGTGCTCATGACGCGACCGTCCGGTGCCTTGCCAGCCGGATGGGCTTCAAAATCGACGATC
>CANCCE010000018.1:0-21890 GCA_947374505.1 Comamonadaceae bacterium
AAAACGCGTGGCTTTGGCGCCGCGCAACACGATGTCAAACACATAGCCCAGCGCATAGTCGGGCTGTGTCACGTCGAGGCTGAATTTGGAGACCATGCAGTCACGCAGGTGCTCGGGGGCGCTCATGTACATCGGGTCGTATGCCAGCAGCGGGTCTCCGGGGAAATACATCTGCGTCACCAGGCGGCTGGCGAAATAATCACCAAACAGCGAGAAGTGAATGTGGTTGGGACGCCAGGCATTCGGGTGGTTACCCCAGGGGTAGGCGCCAGGCTTGATGGTCTTGAAGCTGTAGCGACCTTGGTCGTCGGTGAGGCAACGGCCAGCACCCAAAAAGTTCGGGTCCAGCGGCGCGTCGTGCTGGTCCACCTTGTGCACGTAGCGACCGGCGGCGTTGGCTTGCCAGACTTCCACCAGCGTGTGGCGCACCGGCCGGCCATCTTCATCCAGCACGCGGCCAGTGACAATGATGCGTTCGCCCATAGGCTCGCCATTCATCACGGCGTTTTTCGTCATGTCGTTGTCGAGCGCACCCAACTGGGCGCTGTTGTAGACCGGCGCATTGCGCTGCGCCAGTGCGTGCTTCATGGGCACCAAGGCCTGCTTGGGGCCGCGCAAGACGGTGGACTTGTAGCGCGGGTCAATGTGGGCCGGGTGGCAAGCCCAGTCGCGCGGGGAAATGATGACTTTACTCACGTCAGTATGGGTATCGGCTTTCATGTGCGGTCTCCACGACTATTCAAATTAAAAATACAGCAAGTGATGACTGTAATCACTACAAAATGTTATGTATAGTGACATTTATTCGATTTATACATAACCAAATAGACATGTCATATCATGGTTGATGAGCGCATCAAGTTCAGGCATTTGCAATGCTTTTTGGCGGTGGCGCAGCACGGCAGCCTGCATAAAGCCGCTGACGTGTTGTCGATCACGCAACCAGCGGTGTCCAAAACCCTGAAGGAACTTGAAGCCATGGTGAGTGTGCGACTGTTTGAACGTGGTCGCCGTGGCGCTGTGCTGACGCGCAGCGGTGAGACTTTTTTCCGCCATGCCGGGGCCAGCGTGAATGCGCTGCGCGAAGCCGTGGCCAGCGTCTCGCCGACGCGCCAGCAAACCCAAGCAGTCGTCACGCTGGGCGTGTTGCCGACGGTGGCGCCCTGGCTGATGCCGCAACTGCTGCAGCAACTTGATCAGGTGGCCGCCAGTGGCGGGTTGGCGCTGAGCCTGAAGGTCCACACCGACCACAACCCGGCGCTGCTGACGCAACTGCGCCAGCGCGAACTCGACCTGGTGATTGGCCGCTTTGCCGAACCCGCACACATGCTCGGGCTGACGTTTGAAAACCTCTATGCCGAGCCGCTGGTGCTGGCCGTCCGGCCCGGCCATCCCTTGCTGCAAGATGCAGCGCTGAGCAGCCATCCGCTGGCGCATCTGTCGGCATTCACCCTGGTGTTGCCGCTACAAGGCACGGCCATCAGGCTCAGCGCCGACAACTTTTTTGTCACACGCGGCCTGAGTCAGCCGCTGCGCACGGTGGAGACCTTGGCGGTGTCGGTGGCGCGCAGCTACACCGCCAGCAGTGACGCCGTGTGGCTAACGCCCTTGAGTGCGGCCCAGGCTGACTTAGACACCGGCGTGCTGAGTGCCCTGCCCGTCAGCATGACCGGCAGCGAAGAACTCGTCGGCCTGACGCTGCGTGCCGACGCTACCCCCACCGATGCCCAGCACATGGTGCTGACGACGATTCGCCAACTGGCGGCCGTGCGGCGTGCCCAGATAACCGACTGATCACGAAGGCGTTCCAATGTAGGAGGCCAGCCCCCTGGCCGATCCCCCACCCGACCCCTCAAGCCACCCCAAACCGCAGCTTCAACTCACCCAAGCCCAACTCATCCAACACTTGCGTCAAGCGTTCGCGGGCGGCGTTGATGGCGGCAACTCGTGGCAGGTCGGGCCGGCTGGCCAGAATCAATTCGTTCTTCATCGAATGCTCCCAGCCGACCAACTCGGTGACGGTGACGTCGTAGCCATGCGCTTCGAGTTGCAGGCAGCGCAACACATTGGTGATCTGGCTACCGAACTCGCGGGTGTGCAGCGGATGCCGCCACAACTCGGCCAAGGGTGTGCGTGCCAGCGACAACACGCGACCTTTTTTCAACACGCCAGCGACTTCCGCCTGACAACACGGCACCAGCACCATGTGGCGCGCTTGACGCGCCAGACCAAAGGCAATCGCATCGTCAGTCGCGGTGTCGCAAGCGTGCAGCGCGGTGATGATGTCGACCACCGGCGGCAACTGGTCTGAGGCAGTGGCTTCCTGCACCGACAAATTGAGAAAGCTCATGCGCGCAAAGCCCAATCGGCTGGCCAGATCGCGTGATTTAGCGACCAACTCCGGACGAGTTTCAATGCCGTACACATGGCCGCTGGTTTTTTCAGCGCGATGGGCGACATTGAAAAACAAGTCGTACAAGATGAAACCCAAATACGACTTGCCTGCACCGTGGTCGGCCAACGACGGCGCAGGGTTGCGCGCAAACGCATCGTTCAGCAGCGGCTCGATGAACTGGTACAGGTGATAGACCTGTTTGAGCTTGCGCCGCGTGTCTTGATTCAGCTTGCCTTCACGCGTCAGGATGTGCAGCTCTTTGAGCAATTCAATCGACTGGCCGGGTCGAAGTTCTTCAATCACTTGCGCGGCTGGCGCGGGTTTGGGATGTTTGTTGGCGGAGGGACTGTAGGGTTTTGGCATGGGGTGCTGAGTCTAACTTCTGCTCTGAATGGTATGGTCTAACTCAACTTAGACACCCACTTTCAGGAGTATTTTTTAATGGTTACCAAACTCGATAAAGTTCTTTACACAGCACACGCAACAGCCACCGGCGGCCGCGAAGGCCGGGCCGTCAGCTCGGACAATCTGCTCGACGTGACATTGGCACCGCCCAAAGAACTGGGCGGCGCGGGCGGCGCAACCAACCCTGAACAGTTGTTTGCAGCCGGCTACGCGGCCTGCTTTTTGGGTGCGCTCAAGCACGTTGCCAGCGTGCAAAAAGTAGCGGTGCCCGCCGATGCGTCGATCGCTTCCAGCGTCGGTATTGGCCAGATTCCCGCCGGCTTCGGTATTGAAGTCAAACTGGTGGTGAGTCTGCCCGGCGTTGACCGCGCGGTGGGACAACAGCTGGTTGACGCAGCGCATTTGGTCTGCCCGTACTCGAACGCCACCCGCGGCAACATCGTCGTCGACTTGTCGCTGGCTTGATCAAGCGTGGGGCCCAGCTTGAGGCCAAGCCCCACAATCAGTGCCATGAACGAACTCCCCGATGACAACCGCGCTGAGAGCACACTGGGCACCGCCGACAAAAACGCCAACGCTTCACATCCGTATGAATTCCTCACCCCCGATGTGGTGCTCGATGCGCTGGCCAGCGTGGGCCTGTGGGGCGATGGCCGACTGACGGCCTTGTCCAGTTACGAAAACCGCGTCTACCAAATTTCGCTCGAAAGCCCGGCATCAGCTGAAGGCAACGCCGGGGGCGCGGGCGACACGGTGGTCGCCAAGTTTTATCGGCCGGGTCGCTGGAGCGATGCGCAAATTTTGGAAGAGCACGCCTTTGCGACCGAGTTGATGGCGGCTGAAATTCCGGTCATCGGTGCCTTGACGCTGAATGGCCAAACGCTGCACCACTTTGCCGGTTTTTCATTCAGCGTCTCACCGCGTCGCGGCGGTCGTCGTCCTGAATTGGAAGACAACGCGGTGCTCGAATGGATCGGTCGCTTTCTGGCGCGCATTCACAGCGTCGGCGGCAGAAGTTCGTTCACCGACAGGCCGGCGCTCAACATCGACACCTTCGGCTTCGCCAGCCGCGACATTCTGCTGGCTGGCAACCACCTGCCGCTGGACATGGAGTCGCGCTGGCGCAACGCGTTTGAAGAAGCCATGCAAGTGGCTCAAGGCGTGATCAACAGCGTCGGCAACGTGCGCACGCTGAGGTTGCACGGCGACTGCCATCCCGGCAATATCTTGTGGACGCCCGAAGGCACGCCAGGCGCTGGGCCGCACTTTGTTGACTTGGATGACGCACGCACCGGCCCGGCCGTGCAAGACATGTGGATGCTGCTGTCCGGAGACCGCTCCCAATGCACGCGCCAGCTCGGCGCCTTGGTGGACGGTTATGAAGAGTTTCGTGAATTTGACCGGCGCGAGCTGGCCTTGATCGAGCCGCTGCGCACACTGCGACTGGTGCACTACAGCGCTTGGTTGGCCCAGCGCTGGAGCGACCCGATTTTCCCGATCAACTTCCCGTGGTTCGGCTCCAGCGACTACTGGAAAGGTCAGGTCGACATGTTGGTGCAGCAGACCGAAGCGATGCAAGAAGCACCGCTGGTCGTTTGATCTTCAGCGGACCGGATTGTCCAAAGAACCGATGCCGTCGATCTCGATACGCAACTGGTCCCCAGAGACCAAGTACTTCGGCGGCTTGAAGCCAATGCCCACACCGACGGGCGTGCCGGTGGCAATGACGTCGCCGGGGTACAGCGTGATGCCGGCCGACAGCACTTCGATCAACGTCGGGATGTCAAAAATCAGGTCTTGGGTTGAGACGTCCTGGCGCAACTCGCCGTTGACGTAGCCACGCATGCGCGTGTTGGTGCCGTCGAGTTCGTCGGCGCTGACCAACCACGGACCCATCGGGCAAAAGGTGTCGAAGGACTTGCCCAACAACCACTGCTGATGGCGGCTTTGCCAGTCACGCGCAGTGACGTCGTTGATGATGGTGTAGCCCCAGACATGGCGCATGGCGTCTTTGGCGGTAATGCCTTTGCCGCCCAGGCCGATGATGACGGCCAACTCGGCTTCGTAGTCAATCGCCGTCGAGGCTGCCGGCATTTCAACCGTGGCACCGGTGCCGATCACGGACTCGGGCACTTTGCTGAAATAGATCGGGTGCTCTGGAATCGCACCGCCTGATTTGGCGCTGCTGTCAAAGCCGCTGCCGGCGAATTCTTTGGCATGCTCAAAGTAGTTTTTACCGACGCAAAAAATATTACGGCGCGGCTTGGGCAGCGGTGCGCGCAGCGTCACGTCGGCCAGCGCGAGGGCTGGCAACAAGGCCGGCAAGCTTTCGCCTTTGGCTTGGCGCTCGATGATGGGCAAGGCGCCCAGTTCGCGCTCGGCCAAGCTCAAATCAAAGGGCTGAACTGACTTCAAGTCGCTGGACACCAGACCGACGCCAGGCTGACCTTGGTGATTGAACGCTGCGATTTTCATGCTTCTTTTCTCGATGTTGTAGGGTTGAAAAGGCTTGGCTGCAAAATAGCGTGTAGATTGCACTGAAACCAAAATAATCTCAGAATGTTAGCATGCCAACATGTGTTGGGGCGCACGCAAGGACACCGGTCCAGCGCCACCAAAGCCCTCTCAAACTCTAAGGAGACACCCATGAAACGACGCACCACCTTGTTGGCAGGCTTACTGCTTTCCGCTGCCACTTTGGCTAGCGCGCAAAGCACTTGGCCGACCCGCTCTATCACCATGATCGTGCCCTTTCCGCCTGGCGGCCTGGCCGACTTGGTCGCCCGTCCGGTGGCTGAAGCCATGTCACGCGACTTGGGCCAGCCGGTGGTGATTGAAAACAGAGGGGGCGCAGGCGGCGGCATTGGCATGAGCGTTGCAGCCAAGTCTAAGCCGGATGGCTACACCATCTTGATGGCGCTGTCGTCACTCACCGTGATCCCTGAAGCGGACATTTTGCTGGGCCGGCCGGCCATGTTTGCGCTGCAAGACTTGCGGCCGATTGCACGCTACACCGCCGACCCAACCGTGCTGGCCGTGCGCGCCGAGTCGCCGTGGAAAACGGCGCAAGATTTCGTCAATGACGCCAAAAAACGTCCGGGCGCTATCAACTACGGTTCGTCGGGCAACTACGGCACCATGCACGTGCCGATGGAAATTTTGGCGCAAAACACCGGCACCAAGCTCACCCACATTCCTTTCACCGGCGCAGGCCCGGCCGTGGTGGCGCTGCTCGGCGGCCAAATTGACGCGGTTTCATCTGGCCCCGCCACCGTGTTGCAGCATGTCAAAGCTGGCAAGTTGCGCGTCTTAGGCCATTGGGGCAATGGCAAACTGATGGCCATGCCCGAATTGACCAGTTTGAAAGACGCAGGCATCAACGCTGAGTACGCGCAGTGGTCGGGCCTGTTCATTCCAGCCGCCACGCCAGAGCCGATTGCCCAGCGCATTCGTGCAGCTGCCCGCTTTGCGGCGCAAGATGCACGCGTCAAAGAAGTCATCTTGAATGCCGGCAGCCCGGTGATGTACCAAGACAGCGCAGACTTTGAAAAATATGTGCAAGCCGATGCCAAACGCATGGCTGAAGTCGTCAAGAAAATGGGCAAGATCGAGTAAGCCACCCGCTGCTGACCACCCGCCTTTTCAAAACTTAATCAACCGGAGAAATTTATGCGCCGTCAAACATTCATTCGCACCAGCCTTGCCGTGATCGGCTTGGCCAGTGTGCTGGCTCACACCACCGCTTCAGCCCAAGCCTACCCGACCCGCGCCGTCAAGATCATCGTTCCGTTCGCTGCGGGCGGCCCCGCTGACGTCTATGCGCGCTTCATTGCGCAACGTCTCACGGAGTCACTGGGTCAGTCTTACATCATCGACAACAAGCCGGGGGGCGGTGCCGTGATCGGCACCGATATCGCTGCCAAATCGCCAGCAGACGGCTACACGTTGCTGCTGATGTCAAACACCCACACGGTCAATGAAACGCTGATCCCGAACAAACCCTTCAACTTGATGCGCGACTTCGTGGCTGTCGCGCCCATCAACTATTCGGACTTGGTGCTGGTCGCCAACCCGAAAGTTCCGGCACACAATTTGAAAGAATTTATCGCCTATGCCAAGGCTCACCCCGGCAAGTTGAACTACGCGTCTTCCGGACCCGGCACGCCTTACCACATGGCTGGCGAGCTCTTCAAAAGCATGGCCGACATCGATATGGTGCACGTGCCCTACAAAGGCAGTTCGGGTGCCCGTACCGACGTCATCGGCGGCCAGGTCGACATCATGTTTGATGCCGTGACGACCATGGCTGAACAAGTGCGGGCGGGCAAGGTCAAGGCACTGGCCACCAGCGGCCAACGCCGTTCCGACGTGCTGCCAGAAGCGCCGACCCTGAACGAAGCCGGCGTGCCTGGCTATGAAGCCACCATCTGGCTCGGCCTGATGGCCCCGATCGGCACCCCCAAAGCGATCATCGACAAGCTCAATGACACCGTCTCCAAAATCGCCAGTCAACCCGATGTCAAACAAGCTTGGACCAAGCAGGGTGCGGTGCCCATGATCATGAATCCTGTGGTCTTCGACAAGTACATGCGCGACGACATCGCCAAGTGGAGCCGCGTCATCAAGACCGCCAACATCAAACTCGACTGATCCCTACATGAACACACTTCAACTGATCAGCGCGGGTGCCGCACAAGCCTTGGTCACCCGCTTCCAAGAACGCTTTATGGCCCTGCACGGCTACGCCATTGAACCGACCTTTGGGGCGGTCGGCTTGATGAAAGACAAACTGCTGGGCGGTGCACCTTGCGACGTCCTGATCTTGACCGATACGCTCATCGCACAGCTCACCAGCAGCGGCCAACTGGCGGCAGGCACAGCGCAAGCCTTGGGCGTGGTCAAAACGGGCATCGCCGTGAAAACAGGCGAAGCCCGACCGGCCGTCGCCACGCGCGCTGAACTCAAAGCCGCACTGCAAGCTGCCAACGGCATTTACTTCCCTGACGCGGTCAAATCAACGGCCGGCATTCATTTCATGAACGTGCTTAAGCAACTCGGCCTCGACCAAGAACTCGCCGACCGACTGCGCACTTACCCGAATGGTGCCACCGCCATGACCGCCATGGCCCAATCCACCGAGAAGGGCCTGATCGGCTGCACGCAAGACACCGAGATTTTGTACATCGAAGGCGTCGACCTGATCGCCGATTTGCCGAAAGAGTTTGAACTTGCCACGGTTTACACCGCAGCGGTTAGCACGGCTGCCAAGGCGCCTCAAGGGGCGGCTGAGTTGATTGGCTTGCTGGCAGGATCAGAGACGGCAACGTTGCGCACTGAATGCGGGTTTGAAGGCTAAGCCTTCAGCCACCCAGCATTCACAGCCCCAGCAAACGCGCCGCATTGCCACCGGTGACGGCGCTCAGCGCATCACCGTCCAAACCGCATTGGCGCAGCCAACCCACCGGGTCAGGCTCACCCACCGGGTAGTCACTGCCCATGACCAGCCGATCAGTACCGACGCGCTCTATGAGCACCTGCAAGACCTGCGGATCGTAGACCGTGGTCTCGTAATAAAAAGTGCGTAGAAAGTCACTCGGTGTGCGGCCGCCGGTGTGGCGAACCGTGTCGGGCCGGTTGGCCGTGTTGCGATCCAGCCGGCCCATGTAGTGAGGGAAATAACCACCGCCGTGGGCCATCACGACCTTGAGCGCAGGGAACCTGGTCATCACGCCTTCGTAAATCATGGACGCCATGCACTTGGCCTCCTCCACCGACTGCCCCAGCGAATTCCATAGCGCGTATTGTTGGAACCACGGGTCGCGAGATCCCTCGGGATGGATCCATGCGGTGATGCCGTGTTGTTCAACCGCCTGCCAAAACGCGTGATACACCGGCGCACCCACATAAACACCGTTGTAGCTTGACGCGACATTGACCACACGCAGTCCCATGGCAACGCTGCGTTCAAGCTCCTTCATCGCCAACTCTGGATCTTGCAGCGGCAGGACAAAGCTGCCGACAAAGCGGGTCGGGTGATCTGCGGCCCAGCGCGCGGCCTGGTCGTTGCAGCGCCGGCACAGTTCCAGATCGGTTTGCGGGTCCGCCCAGCTGGTGCCTTGCAAAACAGTACTCACGGTGAGCACGCCCACATCAATGCCGCGGGCGTCTAAGTCTTCAATGATGGCCAGCGGATCGAACATCCGTTCCACCGCCTGCTGTGTGCCTGGACGCGGTGCTTTGGCGGGGGTGGCGCCAAAGCCGGTGAAGACGGTTTTGTTGGTGGAGGCTTCAAAGACACTGCGCTCCAGCATGTGGACGTGAAAGTCGATCACGGGTGAGCGCGATGGCTCGGATACGGGCAATTTATTCATTGGGTTGGATCTTGGCGATGCGTGCGACTTGACGCCACCTCGCGAGGTCATCACTGAGAAGACGTGTGAGGTTTTGCGAATTACCCGACGCGGGTTGGACATGAATGGTGGCCATGCGTTGGACCATGTCGGGCATGGAGGTGACCCGGTTGATCTCTGCTTCAAGCCGTTTGACGACGGGTCCGGGCGTGCCCGCCGGCGCAAACAGCCCGGCCCAGTATTGAATCTCCAACTCCGGCATACCGATCGAGTTCATGGTCGGCACATTGGGCAGCGCAGCGAAAGGCGTGGGAGAGGTCACGGCCAGTGCCCGCAGGCGGCCGTCAGCCAGCCCCAAAGCTGCCGGCCCGGGGTCGACAAAGGCCGTGAGCAAGTCACCGCTGATCAGGGCCGTGATGGTTTCGCTCATGCTCTTGTACTGAATGAATTCGCCGGTCGTCTGCGTCCTGATCTTGAACTGCTCGGAGGCGAACTGAAAAGCCGGACCGGAGCCGCCATAGTTGGCCTTGCCCGGATGTGCTTTGACATACGCGACCAGTTCGGCAACGGTGGTGATGGGCAGTTTTGAATTGACCAGCAGGACCAGCGGAAAGGTCGCCACCAAGGCCAGTGGGACAAAGTCCTTTTGCGCGTCGTAGCGCAACTTGGGCGTCAGGATGGGCGCGAACACCATGTTGCCGATCGGCCCCATCAGGATCGTGTAGCCGTCTGCGGGCGCCTTGGCCACAAAGTCGGTGCCAATGATGCCGCCAGCGCCGACCTTGTTTTCAACGATCACCGGCTGCTTCAGTCCGTCGGCCAGACGCGTTCCGATGAGCCGGGCCAGCGTGTCCATGCCACCGCCGGCGGCTTGACCGACCACGATACGGATGGGTTTTTCGGGCCAATTTTGGGCTTGTGCCAGAACGGCAAATAGGCCAAACGAAAGGGCGAGTGCGACGCTGATGGCGAGTCGTTGACGGTTCAAGTTTTTGTCTCCGGTGATGGCGCTTGTTGGCGCTATTTTTAAGAGGTGTACGACACCTTGCACATTTGCAAAAATCTTATTGAATCTAGGTCTTAGCGCCACATTCGTCAAATCGATATTTTGGATGCAAGCAATCCATGAAATGGATGACCCCGCTGATTTCCAGGATTCAAAGACTGAGATGCAGAGCTGCTCAACAGCCCAACAATTCAGCCAACTGCAACATATCCCGCGCATGTAAATCATTGCCGGCTTTGGGCGAGACGTCTTTGACTTGAGTCGAACCAAATTCCAATGGACGCTCAATGTACGCTGTCTGCAAACAGCAGGCGCGGGCAGCGACCAAATCATCGTGGTGGGCGGCGCAGAGCATGACTTGCTCGGGCGCTGCATCAAACACTTTCGCCACGCCGAGGTAGGTGGCCGGGTCAGGCTTGTAGGCGCGAAAAACTTCGGCTGACAAGATGCAGTCCCACGGCAGACCGGCGCGCTTGGCCATGTGGGTGAGCAAACCAATGTTGCCGTTGGACAGCGTACACAAGGTGTAGCGCGTTTTAAGCCGCAGCAAACCCGCGACGCTGTCGGGCCAAGCATCCAGCCGATGCCAGACACGGTTCAGGTGTTGGCGCTCAACTTCGCTCAGATACTCAAGCCTGAAGGTCGGCAACATCGCATCCAGAATCATGCGGTTCAATTCATCAATGCGAACCCAACCCAACTCGCCGGAACGCACGCGCTGCATGGCCGGCTGATAACCCGCACGCCAAGCCAAGGCAAAAGCGTTGCCGTCGACTTGCGGGTACAACGCCTGCATTTCTCGCACGATCGAGCCATGCCAATCCACCACGGTGCCAAAGATGTCAAACGCGAGAATTTTCGGTCTTTGGCGCATGGGTTTCAATCGAACGTGACGTCTTTAAACCAGCAGCGCGTTGATGCGACGCACATACGCCGCAGGGTCATCCGGCAAACCGCCTTCAGACAGCAGCGCTTGGTCAAACAAGATGTGAGCCAAGTCGTTGAACTGCGCGTCGTCGACGCTGGCTTCGAGCTTTTTGGCCAGCGGGTGCTGGGCATTGACTTCGAGGATCGGCTTGACCTCAGGCGCAGGCTGACCAGCTTGTTTGAGCATGCGGGCGAGCTGGGTCGACATGTCGCCGTCTTGCACCACCAGACACGCGGCTGAGTCGACCAAGCGCGTGGTGGCGCGCACGTCTTTGGCTTTGTCTTTCAGCGCCTCTTTGAGTTTGTCGAGGACCGGTTTGAACTGGGTTTGTGCGTCTTCAGCCGCTTTCTTTTCGTCGTCGTCTTGCAGGGTGCCCAAGTCCACCGCGCCTTTGGCCACTGACTGCATCGGCGTGCCATCAAACTCGCTCAGGTAGTTCAGTGCCCACTCGTCAACACGGTCGGTCATGAGCAGCACTT
This sequence comes from Comamonadaceae bacterium, assembly GCA_947374505.1. GTDB lineage: Bacteria > Pseudomonadota > Gammaproteobacteria > Burkholderiales > Burkholderiaceae_C > Polaromonas. Next base: position 11,564 of record CANCCE010000018.1, read on the forward strand.
CAATGCCTTTTTTACCGAAGATTTCGAGCTGCGGGCTGTTCTTGGCGGCGGCTTGCGTGTCGGCGGTGATGTAGTAAATAGCCGCTTGGCCGTCCTTCATCCGCGCCTTGTAGTCGGCCAAACTGACGGTGACAGCGTCGGTCGTCGAGCTGGCGAAACGCAGCAGCTTGGCGAGGCGATCTCGGTTGGCATTGTCTTCGCCCAAACCTTCTTTCAGCACCGCGCCAAACTCGGCGTAAAAGGCGGTGAATTTGTCGGGTTCGTTGGCAGCCAAGTCTTCAATCATGGACAGCACGCGGCGCGTGTTGCCTTCACGAATGGCTTTGACGGCGCGGCTTTCTTGCAGCAGTTCGCGCGATACATTCAGCGGCAAGTCAGACGAGTCCACCACACCTTTGATAAAGCGCAGATAGTTGGGCAGCAGGGCTTGCGCGTCGTCCATGATGAAGACGCGTTTGACGTACAACTTGACGCCAGCGGCTTTATCGCGGTTGAACAAATCCATCGGCGCTTTGGCCGGAATGAACAGCAACTGGGTGTATTCGGTGCCGCCTTCAACGCGGTTGTGCGTGGTGGCCAGCGGTGCTTCGTGGTCGTAGCTGATTTGCTTGTAAAACTCGTCGTACTGTTCTTGGGTGATGTCTTTTTTAGCGCGCGACCAGAGTGCCGCGGCTTGATTGACGGTCTCCCATTCGCCGGTGAACACCATGCCGCCGGGTTGGTCGTTTTCGCCCTCTTTCCATTCTTCCTTTTCCATCTCGATGGGCAGAGAAATATGGTCGGAGTATTTGTTGATGATGCCTTTGAGCTTCCAGGCATTGAGGTAGTCGGCTGCGTCGTCTTTCAGGTGCAGGATGACGCTGCTGCCGCGCTCAGCACGCTCGATTTCACTGACGTCGAACTCACCCGTGCCGGTGCTGCTCCAGCGCACGCCTTGGCTGGTCGGCAGGCCGGCGCGGCGGCTTTCAACCGTGATGGAGTCGGCGACGATGAAGCCTGAGTAAAAACCGACGCCGAATTGACCGATTAACTGCGAGTCACTTTTTTGGTCGCCGGAGAGCTTGGAGACAAAGTCACGGGTGCCGCTTTTGGCGATGGTGCCGAGGTTGTCGATGGCTTCTTGCTGCGACAGGCCGATGCCGTTGTCGGCAATCGTCAGGGTCTTGGCGGCTTTGTCAAAGCTCACACGGACCTTGAGTTCGGGCACGTTTTCATACAGCGTGGCGTCGTTCAGCGCCTCAAAACGCAGCTTGTCGCAAGCGTCTGACGCATTGGAAACCAACTCTCGCAGAAAAATCTCGGGGTTGGAATACAGCGAGTGGGTGACGAGTTGAAGCAGCTGGGCTACTTCGGCTTGGAAAGCGAGTGTCTGTTTTTGCATGGAGAAAGAGTGGGGTTGATGCTGAGTTAATTCAAGAGCTGTCGGCTTCAGCACAAACCCTGATTCTAGAAAACTATTCGGCCGGTCTGGCTCGGCAGGCTAAAGTCGGGCCCATGAGTAGTACTGAATTCATCGCCCTGTTGGTGCTGGCCACGGCCATGAGCTTCACGCCCGGCCCGAACACGGCCTTGTCCAGCGCGATGGCGGCTAACCATGGCCTGCGCCACGCCATGCCTTTTGTCTGCGCCGTGCCCTTGGGCTGGGGGCTGCTGCTGACCTTCAGCGCGCTCGGCGTGGGCGCCTTGCTGGTCGCCCTGCCTTGGTTGGCTTGGGCCGTGAAGCTGACGGGCGTCGCTTATCTAATGTGGTTGGCGCGGCGCTTGGCCACGACACACGAACTCGGCGCAGCGGATGCCCGAAGGCTAGAGATTGGCTTCTGGCAAGGAGCAGCTCTCCAAATGGTGAATATCAAGGCTTGGATGCTGGCGCTGGCAATTGTCAGCGGCTGGATCGCTGGCTATGACAACTCGGGTTGGCGCTTTGCCATCGTCTTGCCGGTGATGCTGGGCTTCGCCTTTGGCAGCAATCTGGCGTATGCGCTGGTCGGCTCGCTGCTGCGCGAGTGGCTGGCCGGACCAGACGGCACGCGCCAACGCTTGCGCTGGTTCAACCGTGTGATGGCCACCGTGTTGGTGCTGACCGCAGGCTGGATGCTGCTGCGCTAATGATCCCGCAAGCCATACAATAATTTTTTGATTCCCGGCCCCTACATTCAATAATCAAACATCAGAGATGATCATGAGAACAACCACACCAACGCGGCTGTACGCACTTAAAACCATCAGCGCTTTATCCCTGATGTTGCCCTTGGCGCTGCTGGGCACACAGGCCATCGCCGCTGAGCCTTATCCCGTCAAACCCATTTCCGTCGTGGTCGCGTATGCGCCGGGTGGCCAAGGCGACACCTTTGCCCGGATCGTCGGCGAGCGTCTCACCACTTTGTACAAACAGCCCGTGGTGATCGACAACAAACCCGGCGTGTCCGGCACCATCGGGACCCGCTTCGCCGCCAAAGCCAAAAACGACGGTTACACCTTGTTCTTGGGCCAAACCGGCGAGATCGCCGTCAATCGCGTGCTGATGAAGGACCTGGGCTACGACCCGATGAAAGAGCTGATGCCGGTGGTGCTGATTGGCAATGCGCCACTGGTCATGCTGGCACCGGCCGATGCGCCTTACAACACGGTCGCTGAGTTCATTCAGATGGCACGCGCCAAGCCCGGCGAGTTCAGCTACGGCACGGTGGGCGCCGGCACTCCCGGTCACCTGTCGGCCGTGGCCTTGGGTCTGGGCCTGAAACTCAACATGGTGCACGTGCCCTACAAAGGTGTCGGGCCGTTGTTGTCAGACCTGATCGCCGGCCGTCTGCAAGCATTTTTCAGCAGCGCATCGGCGGCATTACCGCAAGTCAAAGGCGGCAAACTCAAAGCGCTGGCCGTGACCACGCCGCAGCGCATGAGCTCCTTGCCGCTGGTGCCGACGATTGCTGAATCCGGCTTGCCGGGTTTTAGCTACACACTGTGGGGGGGCTTGTTTGCCCCCGTCGGTACGCCCGCATCGGTCATCGAGAGCCTGAACCGCGACGTCAACACCATTCTGGCCAGCCCCGACATCAGGGCGCGCTTTGATGCTGACAATTTGGCTGTTCCGAAAAACTCGCCTGCTGAATTCGCCACCTATGTGCGCGCGGAAAGCGTGAAGTTCGAAAAGCTGGTGAAAGACGCCAACCTGAAACTGGAACAATAAATGCAAGAACCCTCCGTGAGCGCGGCCAACACCCTGAATATCTGGGGCCGCATGAGCTCTATCAATGTCAAAAAAGTGGTCTGGACGGCGCAAGAGCTCAACCTGGACTTTCAGCGCACAGAGGCTGGCGGCCAATTTGGCGTGGTGAAAACGCCCGAATACATGCGCCTGAATCCAAACTCAACCGTACCGGTGATTGAGGACGAAGACTTTGTCCTGTGGGAGTCGAATGTGATCGTGCGCTACCTTTGCGCCAAGCATTCGCCAGGGCAGTTGTACCCAAGCAATTTGCGTGAACGTTTTGCGGCTGAGCAGTGGATGGACTGGCAACAGACCACGCTGAATCCGGCCAGTAGGACCGGATTTTGGCAGCTGATCCGAACCGCTCCGGAGCAACGCAACGCCGATTCGATTGCCGAATCGAACGCCGCGGTTGAGACCCTGATGGCCAGACTGGACGCCCATCTGGGCCGCCATGCTTTCATGGCCGGCGATCACTTCACCATGGCCGATATTCCGCTCGGTTGCGATGTGCACCGCTGGTTCAATCTGCCGCAGACGCGCGAAGGTCGACCGAATATTGAGCGCTGGTTTCAAGTGCTCAGCGGGCGACAAGCCAGCACGGGCGTGCTCGACATGGCACTGAGCTGAACGCGCTGCCAAGGTTCAGCATGCGCGCCCGTCGTTTCAAGCAGGTCGACGTCTTCACCGACACGGCCTACCTCGGCAATGCCCTGGCCGTGGTGTTGGACGGCAATGGCCTCAGCGACGACGCCATGCAGCGTTTTGCACGTTGGACGAATCTTTCAGAAACGACATTTTTGTTGCCGCCCACCGACGCAGCAGCTGACTACCGGCTGCGGATTTTCACGCCCGGCGGTGAGTTGCCGTTTGCCGGTCACCCGACGCTGGGCAGCTGCCACGCCTGGCTTGAAGCGGGTGGTCAAGCGCGCACAGTGGGGCAAGTGGTGCAGCAATGTGCCGTTGGTTTGGTGACGATTCAACCAGATCCCATGCGTCCGGAGCGTTTGGCTTTTGCCGCACCGCCGCTGCGTCGCAGTCAAGCCGAACCCGCTTTGCTCAACGCCGTGACTGAAGCTTTGGGCATCACAGGGCAGCAAATTTTGGCGACGCAACGGCTCGACAACGGGCCGGTATTTATAGGCCTCTTGCTCGACTCACCCGAGACTGTGCTGCAACTCACGCCCGACCACGCGGCACTGCTCAAGCTCCACATCAAAGTCGGCGTCGCCGGTATTTATGCGGACGACAGCCCCCCTGCACCAGCACTGATTGGACGGATCAACCGCGAGGCCGCTGCGTTCGCCACAGCATCCATGCCGCCTGGCACGTTGACCGCAATCGAAACCCCGCTGATTGAAGTGCGTGGTTTTTGCGCCGCCACGGGTGTCAATGAAGACCCGGTCACTGGCAGCCTGAACGCCAGTTTGGCACAATGGTTGATCGGCGAAGGGCACTTGCCAGAGCGCTATTTGGCCTCGCAAGGCATCTGCATCGGACGCGCCGGTCAGGTCTACATTCAGCGCGATGCCGCCGGGCAGGTTTGGGTCGGCGGTCAGTCGGTCAGCTGCATCGACGGCAGCGTGCTCCTGTGACGGTGTGACTCAGAAAGGGGTCAGCGTGTCGAACTCGGCCAACAGCGCGGCCAAGGCCTGACCACTGGCGTTGAGCACAGCGAGGCCTTTTTCAGCGGTAGCTGCTGCGGCATTGCCAGCCGCACCAGAAGCGTTCAAGTCTTGTGCGGCCCAAGCCAGTTTGACACTGCTGCCGTTGCCGATGATCGGGAAGTTTTGCGCACGTTCTTGGCTGCTGGAGGTAAAATTTTTGGCTTGTAGCATGTCCACGCGTTCAGGGTGCAGCGCGAGCATCATCGAGGTTTCCACGTCGCCGCCATGCACGCCAAAACGCGGCTCGTCGGCACCAAACAAGCAATGAACAGCAGCCGGCATGGGCAACGCAAAGGTGTTGACCAGCGCCACCGTCATGCCGAAGCGCGCCCGCAACTCGCGCCCGACGATGTCCATGGTCGAGACATTGCCACCATGTGAATTCAGCAGCACCAGCTTTTTGACGCCGGTGCGCGCCACGCATTCACCGAGGTCAACCCAGGCTTGAATCAGCGCGGCAGCGCTCAGGGTGAGCGTGCCAGAAAACGCCACGTGCTCAATGCTGCGACCAACCGTTTGCGTTGGCAAAAAAAACACGCGGAGGTCTGCCGCCAAATGCGGCAGTGCGTGTGCAATGACGCCGTTGACGAGGTCGGTGTCAACGCTCAGCGGCAGGTGCGGACCATGTTGTTCAATCGCTGCCAACGGCAACACGGCGATGCTGCAGCGCATCTCCAGACGCGCAAAGTCAGGGCTTTTGAGCTCAGCCCAAAAACGGGGAATGGGAGTGTTCATGCGTGGGATCAGTTCAATAAAGCAGAGGGCAAAATTTCATCCGTATTGTGAAACAGTTCAAGCACGGCAGCCAGTTTAGGCAGCCGCAGCCGCTTGTTGAATCTCGCTGCGCAATTGACCCGTCAGATGTTGGCTGACGTGTCGGCTTTGCCGCTGGGCCCGCGCCTGGCCCGCCGGCGTGAGCGATGGGCTGGCAGCTTGCAGCAGTTCCGCCAAACACTTGGGTTTGGCGCGTGCGCCGCTGGCTTGGTAATCGGCCAACAACGCTTGCCGCACCGTGTCTTCAGGCATGGCGCGCGGTCCGGTCAAATGCTCAAACAACAAATCAACCAGTTTTTCCAACGCAAACTCATGGGTCTTGCCAGTGCTCTGCCAGAGCCAGTCACTGAAGCTCAAGAACGCTGAAAATGCCGACAGTGGTGAGTCATCAAGTCCGTCCAGCAACATGGATCGAGCACGTAAAAATCGGCCTGAATTCGCGATCATGTCCCAGTAGCGCGCAAAGCGTTGAATGCGTTGCAGCGTGGCAAAGTCAATCGTCGAGTTTTGCAAAATCGTGTACGGCGTCTGCGGGTCGTAGACCATCGCAAAGTCTAGCGTGTGACGGGCGATTGGCGTGCCGCGCAGCCGCTTCAAAATGCCGAACTGAATCTCGTGCGGGGCCAAGGCATAGAGCCGGTCAAAGCCGGCTGCGAAGCTCTCCAGCGTTTCCCCGGGCAGACCAAAAATCAAATCCGCATGGACATGCGCCTGACTTTGGCTGACCAACCAGCGCAGGTTGTCAGCCGTCTTGAGGTTGTCTTGCTTGCGCGAAATTCGCTGCTGTACTTCAGGATTGAAGCTCTGAATCCCAACTTCAAATTGCAGCGACCCCGCAGGGAATTGCACGATCAATTCTTTCAACCGATCCGGCAAGCTGTCGGGCACGACTTCGAAGTGCACGAACAAATTGGGCGCTTGGCCGGCCGTGACATCGCTGCCCTGCAAGCGGTCCAAAAAGAACTGCAAGATACGCACCGAATGCTCGACCTTCAAATTAAAGGTGCGGTCCACAAACTTGAAGTTGCGTGCACCGCGCTGGTACAAGGCGTCCATCTCGGCCATGAAGGCATCCAGCTCAAAAGCCCAAGCCGTCTTGTCGAGCGCACTCAGACAAAACTCACACTTGAACGGGCAACCGCGCGACGCCTCCACATACAACAATCGCTTGGCAATGTCGGCGTCGGTGTACTCGTCATACGGAAAAGCCAGCTCGTCCAGCGGTGGTTGCTCGCCGGCGATGACCTTCATCAGCGGCTGCGGGCCGTCCAGCAGCGCACGGCAAATTTTCGGGAAACTCACGTCACCCCAGCCGGTGATCACATGGTCGGCCAGCCGGCAAATTTCTTGCGCCTCGATTTCATGGCTGACCTCAGGGCCACCCAACACCACCTTGATGTCCGGTCGCAAGGCTTTGAGCAGCCGCAGCACCTGCGTGGTCTCGACCACGTTCCAAATGTAAATACCCAACCCGATCACCTGCGGATTCAGCGCTAACAGTTCCTCAACAATTTGCGTTGGCCGCTGCTGAATCACGAACTCCCGCAGTTGCGTCACGGCGCGCAAGCCGTCGCCGCCATGCCGATCCATGTTCGCCAGCAAGCAACGCAGGCCCAGTGACGCATGGATGTACTTGGCGTTGAGCGTGGCCAACACGATGCGCGGCGGCGCAGAGGAAGTAGCGGGCAAAGGACGGACGGAGCTGGTCATTCACTGATTATCGAAGCAATGGCGAGCGCACTGTCGTCAAGCTTCTTTTCATGCGCACAAGGCCGGAGGGGGGTTTAGTTGGCCTTCGTTGACTGCAGCTTGTCAAAATCACGGTCGAGCCGGGCTAATGACGCATTGATCTTGGCGCGCTTGTCCTTGATCCATTCGTTTTGCTGCACCAAATTTTGGCTCGCGACTTTGAGCATTCGATCCATTTCAACCGGCTGCGGACCCCCCACGGAAGCTCGGTGCTTGATGATAGCGATAGGATCCAGCGTGGAGCGGAATTCAGCCTCACTCATTGGCAAACCACCGGCGGCGTCGTTCTTGACGGCTTCCTTGTAAATACGCTGTGCTTGCGCATACGGAAAGTCGAGTGGTTTGATGTTATTGACTTTTGCGTAGTCCACGATGTCGGAGGCGAAGTGATGCCCCACGCGAAAGGGCAACTTGTATTTGCGCATCAACACGTCAGCCAATTCTTGTGATGCCGTCCAGTCGCTGTTCAGCTCCTCGAGGGCCCGTTCCGGGCTGATCACCAATGAGTTCAGGATCTTGTCCCACGATTGCAAAAAGTTGATCGCGCTATAGACCATGGCGCTGTTGGCATCGACCTCTTTAGGGTCGGGCATGCCGGGCGTGATGTTGTGGGCCTGCATGATGGCGCCCATGGCCAAAGTGATCGCGGTAGATGCGTCGCGCCGTGTTCTGTTGAGAAGCCCCGGGTTACGCTTTTGTGGCATGGCGCTCGAGACATACGTGTTGACACCACCCTCTTGCAACAGGATCCACGGACGAGATTGAGCATATTGCGTCATCACATCTTCTACGAAATTTCCTGTGTGGAGAGCGATGCTGGTGACGATGGCACCAATTTCGACAGGATGCTCCATCGAAGAAATTTGAGACGCATCGTAAGCGTTGTCAACGATGGCAGCAAAGCCTAAGTAATCGGCCATACGGGTTCGGTTCAAAGGCCAGCTGCTACCGTTCAAAACCGTGGTCCCCATGGCTGAGCGGTCAACTCGCCCATAGGCTTCGCGGATACGTTGTGCATCACGCTCTAGGCCTGCGGCGTGTCCGAGAAGGTAATGGCCAAAACTGTTGGGTTGCGCCGCCACCCCATTGGTGTAATTAGGAACAATGGTGCCGGCGTGTTTGTCGGCCAACTTGACCAAAGAACCCGCCGTTTTGTTCAGTTGCGTCGCCAAACTCAGCAAGTCATCTCGCATGATCGCTGCACGGTAAGTGGCGTGCATGTCCTGGCTCGAACGACCCGCATGGAGCAGGGTCACTTCAGAGCCAGCAGCCTTGATCAATAGCGGCTCATACGTGATGACGCTGGATGGTCGTTTACCGCCCGTCTGATTGCCGTCTTTGATCACTTTGGCGATACCGATCGCAATGCGCGGTGCTATTGATTTTTCCAGCAGGCCTTCATCCGTGTTGATCACGGCCGTGGCCTTGTTCATTTGACTCAGCCAGAAAAATTCATCATGGACTTCCCGTTGCTGGGCTGCACCAGACAGTGCGTAGAAAGAAGTTATCAGCGCAATTGAAAAAATTCTGAATCTCAGCATGGGTTTTATCATTTTCGTTAATCCATTCTCAATGGGTAGCAGACTAACATTTCTCGATCAGGACGGCATTTTGATGAATCCCTTCATGTGCTTGCGGATCACTGACAGTGCATGACCGACCCAGAGGAAGCCCTGGGTCGGGCATGGATCAAAACAGCAAGTTTGGCAAGAACATCGTGACAGCTGGCACATAGGTGATGAGAATCAGGAAGGCAACCAGTACCAGCGTCCAAGGCAGGGCGGCTCGCGCCACCGCCATGATCGACATTTTCGTGATGCCCGCCGTGACAAAGAGGTTCAAGCCAATCGGCGGCGTCACCATCCCGATCTCCAAGTTCACCACCATGATGATGCCCAGATGAACCGGGTCAATGCCCAGCTGCGTCGCGATCGGGAACAAGATCGGCGCCATGATCAGGATGATGCCGGTAGGCTCCATGAACATGCCGGCAATCAACAACAGAATGTTGACGACGATCAGGAACTGCCAAGCCGGCATACCCCACGCGATGATGGTTTCAGCGATCTGCTGCGGAATGCGTTCTGTGGTCAGAACATGGGCAAACAAAAGAGCATTCGCCACAATGAACATCAGCATCACCGTGACCTTGCCAGCGTCCAGTACGACCTTTGGCACCTGCGCCATTTTGATGTCGCCGTAGACAAAAATAGCAATCAGGAAAGCGTAGACGGCCGCTACAGCCGCCGCTTCAGTCGGCGTGAAGATGCCGCCGTAAATACCCCCCAGAATAATGACGATCAGCAACAATCCCCACAGCGAATCACGCCCGGCTTTCAAGACTTCACCTATCGATGCGCGTGGCTCCCGAGGGATATCAAGAATGCGCGCACGCACGTAAATCGCCACGATCAGCATCAGCCCAAGCACGATGCCCGGTATCACGCCCGCCATGAAAAGCTGGCCGACCGATGTCTCAGTGGCAGCACCGTAAACCACCAAGACGATAGAAGGTGGAATCAAAATTCCCAATGTGCCGGCATTGCAAATGACGCCCGCTGCAAACTCTTTCGGGTAACCGGCTTTGACCATGCCAGCGATGACGATAGCCCCAACCGCCACCACGGTGGCCGGCGATGAACCCGACACCGCCGCAAACAACATACAAGCCAGCACCGACGCCATGGCCAAACCGCCGCGCATGTGCCCGATACAAGCATTGGCAAAGCGAATCATGCGCCGCGCCACGCCGCCGGTGGTCATGAAAGCTCCACCCAAAATAAAGAACGGAATAGCCAGCAGGGTATAGAGCTCCGCGGTTTCAAACAGCTTGAGCGTGAGTGAAGCCAAAGAGTCATGCGCGAACATCATGATGGTCAAGATGGAGGACAGGCCCAGCGCGACAGCGACCGGCATACCGACCGCCATA
>CANCCE010000019.1 GCA_947374505.1 Comamonadaceae bacterium
ACCAAATCAACCCCGTTAGCAACTATGTTGAACATCTTGCTGCCATGCAGCACCCACCAACGATCAAAGCCAATGCTCGTGTCTCCCCACTCTGCATAGTCTTTATGCACCTTCACTCCACGAGCTTTGGCACGCTTCAAAAACTCAAACCAGAGTCTGTATGGCTCTTTGTTGAGAGCACGAGCTTTAGGGAAACGTCTTGTAGCCATGGAAGATGTTCAATTTGGAACAAAAAAGGAGCCATTCTAGAAGCGTAATTGATTTTTAGCTACGTATTTGCAATAAAGATGATTGGTCCAAGATTAACTGATTATCAAAAAAGGTTACATGTGAGAAACTATCTTTTGAATTAAGTAAATTGCATGACCTCGGTAGATAAGTTGAAGATGATTGGTCCAACATTAACTTATTATCAAAAAAGTCTATATGTGAGAAACTATGTTTTGAATTCGGTAACTTATGAAACTTCAGTAGACGAGTTAAAGATGATTGGTCCAATATTAACTGATTATCAAAAACCCTGCTTTCTGAAATAATAGAGGCTGAACTCACAAGCTTGTGTGGCTTCGGTAGTTAAGTTAAAGATGATTGGTCCAGCATTAACTGATTATCAAAAAACCGACTTTCTGGAATAATAGAGGCTGAATCTAACAAGTTGTTAGATTTTTTAATTAAATTATTTAAGGTAAATATTATGGGTCAAGCTAAAATTCGAAGTGAAGTAATCAAGGCTCTTAAGGCTAAGGATGCAAATTCTAAAGCAAGTATTGGTAACAAGATCAATCTGATTGCTATTAAAAACTGCAAGGACGGAAGTAAGCAATTTACTATGATAAATTTTAATGTAATTAACTGCGATAAATCTAAAGATCAATTGCTTTTTGATATTTGCAATAAAGACTGGAAAAGTCACTCTATGCATCAAAAAATTACAAACTATTTTTCGTTGACATCAAATTATAAAATTCTCAAATTTATGGGACTTTATGGTTTTGTCGTGAACTTTTACGAACAAGACAATGACTATGGTGGAGCTTATAGCTGTAGAGAGATTTTTGGCATTAGAGATAAAGATTCTTATGATCATACTTTGAAAGAATATTTCAAGGAGGCTGTTGCATTCTTTGTTTTATGAGATTAATTATTGTAAAAAATTTTGGCTAAGGATCTTAAGATGAAAGTTAATTCGTGTGGTTGTGCTGTGTGTGAGTCTGCAAAGAGCAGAAAAATATCAGAATATGATCTTCATGTTTTTGTGGGATTGCATGAGGCAAATAAAAAAGGTGAATTGAGATCATTTGAAAATAATATGAATTTTGCAAGCGTCACACATTGGGATATTGGGTTTTGTGGAAGAGCGCGGTATTACATCTATAGAGACGATAGATTTAATGCAATTGCATGGTACGACATTGAAACGAGTCAAGGTTTTAATTGAAATTAACTAAAGGAGACAAATGATGACTAACAAAGCAGATGTTCAATATGGAACACAAAAAGAATTGTGCAATGAGGTTGGCAATGTTGCTGATGCAATTAGCGATTCGACGATCAACGTGACTGTCTACATGTCTGAGCAAGACAAGTACAAGTTAGAGTTCAAAAAGTGGTCAAAAAAGACTGCTCAATCAACTCTTGAGATGTGTCGTGTGGTCTACGAGGCGAAAATAGAACTTGCTAGTCAAGATTTCTTGAAGTTCTGCAACGACATTGGTCGTAATGGCTTGGATGCAACTATTCGCAAATATTTGAAGATTGGCGAGAAGTACGATCTGTTCTTTCAGTATGCAGAATTGCTGCCCAACGCGTGGACAAGCATCTATGAGATCACTCAGTTGCCTACAGATGTCTTTGAGGCACTTGTTGCTACTGAAAATAGCATGGCGAACATGAGTGGTGATCAGATCAAGTTACTCATGGGCAAGAAAACTCAAGACAACAAGTCGAAAATTTCTCCTGCTCCAGCCGTTGTAGCTCCAACTCTACCTTCTCAAGCTGATGCTCCTACGACTGCTCAGAAAGATACAGCAGCGTCTGACAACGTTGAAGCTGCACCAAGCTCGTCTGGCATCTCTGGGGTTGCTGCAGCGAGTTCTGATGAGCTTCTGACTGATTCAACCGCGTCCGTCACTGACTCAGTTGCTGTCGCTAATGACGCATCAACCGATGAGTCTTCGACTGAGTCAGATCATGTGTTTGCAAAGCAAGCAACAAGCACGATGCTTGAGCGCGTGAGTGCTGCGGCATCGACAACAGTTGAAGTCGAGTCTGAAGAAGTTTTCGTGCCATACGAAGTCACGATTCGCTTCAATACGAAACCATCTGAAGCTGCAATTGAAGCTCTAATTGATAGCGTCATGACGATCAAAAGCAAGTACAGACTCGAAATTGAAATTAAGTCTCAAGTTGATCACGTAATGTGATTTACCTAGAGAGCAGCGCGCTGCTCTCTCATCTATGAAAGTACCTTATGTATATCAATACTGCTAAAAAATACGCACCAAAGTCAATTAGTGACTTCATTTATCAAAGTAGTGATGCAGATGAAGTCATCAATGCGTACGCGAGTGGTGTGATTGAACGACCATTGATTTTTCATGGTTCGAATGGAACGGGAAAAAGTCTCTTGCAACGACTGATTCCTAACGCTATCGAAAAACGTGAAGCAAGTCTTCACGTCGTGAAGTGCGCTGATCTGAAGTCTGCTGATGACATCCATGATCTGTATGGGCGTAACAAGCGCTTCAATCGCACGTTCACGATCAATGAGCAACGCTTCAACTACATCATCATCGAAGAATTTTTGATGACGAACAAAAAGATGATCGATGCTCTAAAGATCGAGCTTGATGAAACGCTTGGCACTGATCTCACGATCATCAGCACGAATCGATTTGACAAGATTGACTATGGAATTGTTAGTCGCAGCGAAGTGCTAGGGCTTCTCCCATGTGAACCACATGTTTTTTTTCCACATGCCAAGAAGATGTTTGAAGGTGAAGGCGTTGAAGTTGATGACGCTCAATTGCTTAAGTGCCTAGAAGTGACACATGCTTTGAAAGCTGACAATCGAAAATACTATTCAGCAATTGATGCAATGTTTAGAAAAATTTAATTTTTAGAAAGAAGAAATTTATGGATAAGTTGTTAAGAGTTAAAGATATCGTGAGAGACAAGAAGGGTGGGGCGTTTGGCTATTTACCAATCTCGAAAGCCGCGTGGTGGAGTGGCGTAGCAGAGGGCAAATATCCGCAGCCAATCAAGTTGGGTCCAAAGACAACATGTTGGCGCGAGTCAGACATCATGGCTTTGATTGACAGAAGCTGAAGCTAGTGAGTAAATGAATCACGCGGCTAAGATTCATTTACTCATTTTTGTTACCGTTTTCTTAGACGTTGTTTTCTTTGTAGCTGTTTTCTTTGGTGCTGTCTTTGATTCTGTCTCTGCAGCAGTAGCGACCCCAAAGCAATAATCTGCCCACGCTTGCATTAGCTCTACGCGTTTTTCAAAGTAGTCAGCACGTTGGTACGCTGCTTCTGTTTGGTCTTTTAATGCATGTGCGAGTGCTTGCTCACAGACCTCTCTACGAAAGTTACCTTTCTCAGCTGCCCAATCTCTAAACGATGACCTGAACCCATGAACAGTGAATGCCTTGCAGCCATCTTTGCGCTGAAGGTACTTAATCATTGTCATGTTTGAGATTGGCTTCGTTGTCTTGGTCGCACCATGAAACAACCAATCGCTTTTATTCTTGTCCACGAGGCTCAGCATTTTGCACGCTTGAGTTGCTAGTGGCACGCGATGTTCGATTCCACGCTTCATGCGTGTCTTTGGAATGATCCAAGCTTTTTTTGTTAAATCAATCTCAGACCATGAAGCATCTGTTGTCTCAGTTGTCCGTGTCGCTGTGAGGATGCAATGCATAAGCGCACGTGCCGAGACTGATGGATCATCTTTGATTGCAGCAATCAGCGCTGGCACATCGTCATAGTGCATGGCGTTGTGATGCTCGACACGCTGTCGTTTGTTGATCGCGGGCAGAAGCGATTGCAAATTTCCCTTGAGAACCGCTGCATTTGCTTCTTTTCTGTAGCCCTTCGCAATTGCCCAATCAAGAATCTTCTCGATGCGCCCACGCACTCGTGTCGCAGTCTCGTGCTTCTCTGTCCATATGGGCGTCAAGATTGCGAGAACTTGTGTTTTTGAAACATCTGCACATGGCACATTCGCAATCGTCGGATAGGCATAGGCTTTGAGGGTGTTCTCCCACTGTCGAGCATGTATGGCGCTTCTCCAAGACGCTTTGTGCGTCTCGATGTATTGCTCCGCAGCTTTCTCAAAGGTGATTGAGTTGGCTTTCGCTGCCAGCTTTTCTGATTTATGTTTGTCCCGCTCTTCTCGTGGATTCAAGCCACCAGCAACCTTCTTCCGACATTCGCTTGCAAGTTCACGAGCTTCTGAAAGCGATACGTCTTTGAGAGACCCAAGTCCCATAGTGTTCGCTCCTTGAGCCCCCCAACGAAAAATCCAGCTTTTGTTGAAGCTGTTATCCTTTTTTGAAAGTTGTACTTTTAGATGCAGTCCACCCTCGTCGGAGTGCATGCCAACTTTGTTGATTGATTTGATTTTTAGTGCGTTAAGTTTGGTCATTTTTTACGCGTTTTTACGTTAAAAAAGATACACTTAAAGATACACTATTTTCTCGGATTCGTCAATATTACGTTAGACAAGAATGGACAAATAATTCAATAGATCGTTGATTTATATAGATAAATTTGGACTATTTGGACAATAAAAGACATGTTTATATAAACAGTACTTGTGACACCTCTTCCTCCAGTGAGTTAGCAAAAACGCGCCTTCTGGCGCGTTTTTCATTTCTACCCACCAACTTACCCGCATTCAAATTCTTGCTTAGCTAGGTAGTCATCGTCGCCGTGACAAATGAAACAGTGACATTGACTAGAACTGTTCAATCGTCCGGTCGACCAAAAAGCCAGACTTTACGCATAGTGCCTCAGCCAGTCGCAGGATTTGAACAAGAATAGACAAGAGCTACCTATGCTCAATCTTGCTCAGATGGCATCTGTCAAAGTTCCCGTACTTGATGTGGGCGAGCGGAGAAGTTAAGTTCTGCTTTGTCTACACACCAATGGCCAAACCATCGCTTCTTGGATCATGTGCACCGATCATGCTTCCCGAGTCCGTATGAATCACGATGGCACCCGGGTGGCCCATCAAAGGGCTTTGTGCATCCGTCATGCTCAGTTGGTGTCCGCGCTCCTTAAGGCTACGAACAACTCCAATCGGGACATCACTTTCCAGCTTTAAGTTGTCAGAGCTATCAGAAAAAGTTTTACCTAAAAGGAATCTAGGTGCCGCAAGGGCACTCGCAGGATCCATGTCGTAATCGATCAGTCGTGTCAAAAGTGCAGCCAATGTTTGAGGTTGACCGTCGGCACCTTGAGTTCCAAAAAGAATATGCGGTTTATTGTTTTTTAGGTACATGCCAGGATTCAAGGTGTGGAACGGTCGTTTCCCTGAGGCCAAAATGTTCGGGTGATGCTTGTCAGTGGAGAACGCTGCACCGCGGTTGTGCCACAAGATGCCACTGTCGCCAACCATGACCCCGCTGCCCCAATCAAAGTACACAGTGGCTAGAACGGAAGCTGCATTACCGGCTGCATCACATGCGCCTACATACACCGTGTCGCCATGCTGGTAGACGTTCGGCCATGCTTTGGCTTGTTGCATATTTATTTGTGCAGCCTGTGCGGACAAATAGCCGGGTGACAAAAGACGCTGCGTTGGTACGTCCACGAAGTCTGGGTCCGACAAGTACTGGTTGCGGTCATCGAATGCAAGCTTGATGGCCTCGATCATCAGGTGGTAATGGTCTGCACTGCCTTGTGTCAACTTTTGCAAATCAAAGTTATCCAAAATCCCCATGATCTGCAAGGTGCTCATGCCTTGCGTTGGCGGTGGCTGAGAAACGAGCACGCCATCCCGGTAAGGCAGGCGCAGGGGTGCTTCTGCGCGCGCATGTGTTGCCGCCAGATCAACAGCTCGCAAAGGGGAGCCGGCCGCTCGAAGGCCTTTGGCTAAATCAGATGCTAATTCCCCTTCATAAAAATCTCGTGCACCTCGGGTGGCAATTGCTTTCATGCTCAAGCCCAGGTCGGGCCTTCTGCGCAACTCGCCCACCTTGGGCAATACATCGTTCTGGCAAAAACTGTTGAACACATCGGCCAATGCATCCCGTTCATTCTGGCGGAATTGAAGCCAGAACCTTTCAGATTTGCTGATGGCGTAGCCCTCAAACGCCAGCGCCATGGCAGGCTCCAATAAGGAGTACCAGCTTGATTTACCGCCCATCTGGTCGCGGCTGATGTGCCAAGCGCACTCAAGCGCAGAAACGGCACCGGCGCTGGTCAGCGCAGAGCGTGGGCCGCGCACGGGAATATGTTGCTCGTATCCCGCAATGTTTTGTGCAGCCTGTCCGATGCCCGAAACTGCTTGCACCTTGCCTGATTTATCGGCAAGCACTAACAAGGCGTCTCCACCAAGTCCGCAAAAATGCGGATAGGTGACGTACAGGGCCGCACACGTGGCAATTGCAGCCTCAACAGCCGTGCCGCCTGCTCGTAGTACCGATGCGCCACATTCGCTGGCAACAGCATTCGGACTCGTCACCATCCCGCGATTGGAAGTTGCGTTATTCATAAGTTGACATTTTTGTCGGTTTTAAGCTTTGAATTTACTCGGATTTTCAAGCGCTACGACATGCATTAACTCTGTGAAAAATGTGCATTTCAAACGCAAAAGATCCATTGAATTCGTTGTGTTCGGTGGTGGAACTAATCGGTATCTTGATTGGGATCCCGATCTGTACTATTATGTTACGAATCGGTGTTTTGAACACGACCGAAGACGAGTAACGTGAAATTTTCAAAAAAATTTATTGCCAACTTGACAAGCTCTGAAATGTTTTATTCCTTCAATCACTGAGGTGACTTCCATCGCAACCGTACCCAACACAATTTCGCTAGACAAACTTGGCATGGTGAGTCAGGTCTACGAAAAATTGAAATCTGAAATTTTTGAGTTCAGCATGGCTCCGGGTGATCGCTACTCTGAAAGTGAGCTCGCTACCCGCGTCGGGTCATCTCGAACACCTTTGCGAATCGCCTTGCACATGCTGGTTCGCGATGGCTTCATGGTTAAGGTCGATGGTCACAGCGGTTGGATGGTCAAGCCTCTTGATTTCAATTACTTCGAAGAGCTCTACGACGTCAGGACGAGTCTGGAGACCATTGCTGTTAAACGTATTTGCGAGGCCGACCCCTTTCCCGATTTCAGTGAGTTGCGTAAAACTTGGCTTGTGCCAGAAAAAAATCGTCTTTACGAACCTGTGGAAGTAGCCCGGTTAGACGAGCGTTTTCACAGCGTCCTTGTCATGGCTGCTGGCAACAAAGAGATGGCGCGCATCCATGCCGACTTGCAAGAACGCATTCGAATCATCCGTCGCCTTGACTTCACCGTTGTCGAGCGCATCGACGAGGCCTACGTCCATCATGGAAAAATTCTTCGTGCCATCCTCGCGCGCAAAGTAATGCAGGCAACCCTACTTTTGAGAACACACATCGATTCAAGTCGCGCTGAAATTCGTCACATAACCTTGCACCGACTTGCGTTAGCGCGTGAGCAAGCCGTGCAATTCACTTCAGGAAATTGACCATGCTTTATGACCTGTTGATCCGCGGTGGTCACGTGATTGACCCCGCACAAAATCTTAACGCCGTGATGGATGTGGCCATCAAGGATGGAAAAATTTCATCGCTTCAGCCATCCATTGACCCCAGCCTTTCTAAGCAAAGCATCGATGCTCGGGGTCAATTGGTTTTGCCTGGACTGATTGATACGCACGCTCACGTTTTTCAGTACGTCACAGGTCGATTCGGGGTCGATGCAGACCTCGCAGGGGTACGCTCC
Organism: Comamonadaceae bacterium; assembly: GCA_947374505.1. Lineage (GTDB taxonomy): Bacteria > Pseudomonadota > Gammaproteobacteria > Burkholderiales > Burkholderiaceae_C > Polaromonas. The sequence continues at coordinate 7,993 of CANCCE010000019.1, forward strand.
GGAGTCACGGGCTTGATCGACCAAGGGGGACCCTCATGCATGACTCTGCCGGCGTTTCGAGAGTTTGTGGTGAACGCAAAAAAGAGCAAAGTAGTTGCATTTCTCTCTTCTTACTTGGTGGGCGGACTAGAAGGGCACTATTACCCTTCGCTCTACAAGCCGGACTGCCTAGATGTCGATGCGACTGTACGCGCTGCCATGGAGAACCGAGACATCGTCAAGGGATTTAAAGCGCATGCTGAATTGGGTGGCTTTGCCCGCTGGGGTATTGATGTCATGCGGCTTTCGGCTGAGATCGCCAAGCAGGCTAATCTGCCCTTGTACATTCATTTTGGACAGCTTTGGCCTGTGCCAGAAGCTGGCTCTAATGGCGTAGATGCTGACACCATCTTGGAACAGGTAGTCAATATGCTGAAGCCGGGTGACATCTTGGCGCACCCGTTCACACGGCATCCCGGTGGTTTTGTCAATCGTGAAGGAAAGGTACATCCCATCGTACGGGAGGCGCTTGCACGCGGGCTGAAAGTTGATGTGGGCCATGGCTCACATTTCAGCTACAAGATGGCGCGCATCGCGCTTGACGCCGGGATCATGCCGCATACCTTGGGCGCAGACATGCACGGCTACAACACGCCGATCCCCAAGCCTGCGGGTACCCCGGAGACTCATTCCGACGAAGAACATATGTTCGCAGGCAGTGTGCGTTTCTCCCTAGTTTCCACCATGACCGCCATGCTGGCTCTGGGCGTCAAGTTGGAAGACATCATCCCGATGGTCACAACAGGTCCTGCGGCCATGGCGGGGATGAGTGATCAGATGGGCTCACTCAAGCCTGGTGTAGACGCTGACATCAGCGTTTTGCATGATGATCGCGGTCGTTGGGTGCTCAAAGACAACGAGGGAACGCAAGTCGTGGCTGATCGCCTACTGCGGCCTGCATATTGCATTCGTTTGGGGCAACGTTATGAAGCGGATGCGCCTGTTTTGCCCACGCTGCTTGAAGAACAGGTTTCAGCATGATGCATTCTGACTCCGTACACCAGGGGGTGGGTGCCAGTCTGCGCCGCAAGGAGGACAAACGGTTCTTGGCAGGCGAGGGCGAATACGTTGGCAACATCAAACTGCCAGGCATGCTAGCTGTGGCGTTTGTTCGTTCGCCAATTGCGCATGGCCGTATTTTAAAAATTGAAAAGCCTGCAGGATTTGAGGATTCGGTATTCACCATGGACGACCTGGTGGGAGTTAGCCCCATTCGGGCCGTGACTCGACTTGCCGGTTTCAAGCCATCAGATCAGTGGCCACTTGCCAAAGATAAGGTTCGCCAAGTCGGAGAAATGATTGCCATGTGTGTGGCACCTACTCGTGCGCAAGCTGAAGATATTGCTCAGCAAGTCTTTGTAGATTTTGAAGAGCTACCGGCGGTCGTTGATATGGTGACGGCTCGTACAGACCCTCCTGCGTTGGTTCATGAGGACTGGGGCGATAACTTGTTCTTGACGTCATTGGCTGATGATGATTTGACTGAGATCAAGCGCACAGCCGCTGTGAAGATCAGTCGTAAATTGAATACGGCTAGGCAATCCATGGCGCCGATGGAAGGACGGGGTGTGATCTGCGAATGGAATCGCCGGCTGCATCAACTCGTCATGCACAGTGCCGCGCAAATGCCGCACATTAACCGGGCCGGACTTTCTGAGTGCTTAGGCATAGATCAAGCCAGTATTCGTGTCATCGCGCCAGATGTGGGTGGCGGTTTCGGCTACAAGGGAATCTTGTTGCCTGAGGAAATTTGCCTGGGGTGGCTCGCCCGTCATCTAGGAAAGCCTGTCAAGTGGATTGAGGACCGGCGTGAACAACTCACAGCTAATGCCAATTGCCGAGAACACGCCTATGACATCACGCTCTACGGGGACGCCAATGGCCGTTTGCTAGCGATAGATTGCGAGGCCACGGTTGATTCAGGTGCGTATTCTTCCTACCCCTTTTCGGCTTGCCTAGAAGCGGCACAGGTGGTCTCTATTTTGCCTGGGCCTTACAAGATGGACGGTTACCGGTGCAAAGCTTGGTCGGTTGCGACAAACAAACCGCCCATCCTGCCCTACAGGGGCGTAGCTCGAACCGATGTTTGCTTTGCGCTGGAAGTCATGATGGACAACATGGCGCGAGCCGTTGGCATCGAGCCGTTTGAGGCACGACTCAGAAGCATCATCGAGCCGCATGAGATGCCGTATGACAACATCTCTCACAAGCATTTTGACTCGGGTGACTACCCTGAGGCTATCCGGCGTGCTGTGGCTGCCATTGATATTCCCAAATGGCGAGCCCTACAGGCCACACAAAACACGCTTCAAAATCCCGAGGACGGAAAATACATAGGGGTTGGCTTAGCTGTTTATTGTGAGCAGGCTGCACACGGTACGTCGGTCTATTTTGGCTGGGGAATTCCAATGGTGCCCGGCCATGAACAGTGTTGTGCTCGGCTGACCCCAGATGGCTCCCTGGAACTGCGTATCGGAGCCCATTCCCATGGCCAGGGTCTTGAAACAACCTTGGCCCAGGTTGCCAATGAGGTATTGGGAATTAACCCGGCTCATGTGCGCGTCTTGCATGGCGACACGGGCATGACGCCATACTCGACGGGCACATGGGGCTCTCGCTGCATGGTCATGTCTGGTGGGGCTGTTGCCGAGGCCTGCGAGCAGATGGTCGGGCGGGTTAAGAGCATCGCAGCGAAGATTTTCGAGCTACCGGCTGAAGGTTTGGTTTTAAGCGAGGGCAAAGTTTCAAGTGCGGACGGCTCGAAAACCCTCTCATTGGGCGAAGTGGCGCACATCTGGTATCGCCAGCCTCAGTTGTTGCCGGCTGATGTTGATCCCGCTGGGCTGGAAGTGATCGCGGGCTACAAGGCCAAGGTCGACACCGGCACCTTCAGTTATGCATGCCATGCCGTGGCTGTTTCAGTCGATACAGGCACCGGCCATGTCGAAATTTTGGACTATGTCGTGGTTGAAGATGCGGGCGTGATGGTCAATCCCATGATTGTTGATGGTCAGATTTTGGGTGGACTTGCGCAAGGTATTGGTACAGCGTTGTATGAGGAGATGCCTTTTGATGATCAAGGGCAACCCTTGGCTTCAACGCTGGCCGATTACACGCTGCCAGGTGCGACAGAAGTTCCGACACCTCGCATTTTCCATATGGAAACACCTTCGCCCTACACCACGTTTGGGCAAAAAGGAGTGGGCGAGGGTGGGGCGATTGCACCGCCAGCAGCCATTGCGAATGCCGTGAACGATGCGTTGAAATCGCTCAACGTTGAAGTCACGGAGTTGCCTATTACACCGAGACGTCTGCTGCATGCACTGGCCGAGCGGCAAGCGGACAAAGTTGTGGAGTCTGTATGAAATCCACCGCATTTGAATTATTGCAACCTGCTGATATCGGTAGGGCATTGCAGTCGCTTGAGAATTCGGCGTTGTATGCAAAGGTGCTTGGGGGTGGTCAATCCTTGGGCCCTATGCTCAATTTGCGCTTGGCTCAGCCTGATGTCTTGGTGAGCTTGGCCAAGGTTCCAGAGATGCGCATGGCCGTGCTTGATGAAACCAGTTTACTTTTGGGGGCGGGTGTGACACATGCCCTCATAGAAGATGGTCTGGTACCTGACGTGACAAAGGGTTTGATGCCCTATGTGGCCGCCAACATTGCTTACCGCGCAATCCGTAATCGAGGAACCTTAGGTGGAAGTTTGGCGCATGCGGATCCTGCCGCAGATTGGGTCAACACCATGATGCTTCTTGGCGCAAGCATCCAAATAACAGGAAGAGTTCAGGAGGCCGGCGCCTCAGATTATTCGCTCTCCCAGCGAACAGTTGATGCGCAAAATTTCATGCAAGGACCGTTCACCACGGCATTGGCAGATAACGAAATTTTGACGGCAGTTCGTATTCGTAAGTTGTCCGCTTCTGCCCGGTGGGGTTACTACAAATTTTGCCGAAAGACCGGTGAGTTTGCCGAGGCTATTGGTGGTGTTCTGTCTGATCCTGAAAGAGGAATTTACCGGTTGTTGATCGGCGCGACTGATGGTGTGCCACTGGTGATTAACGATGCTCAGGCGCTAATTAATTCTCCAAATCATGCCGCCATTGCTTCGATCCTTAGAGACGCAGGCATGGGTGAGGATCCCTACGCCTTCAAGATGCATCACACAGCGCTCAGCCGAGCGATCGCTATGCACAACCAAACGACGTGAGCGGGATGTTGCTATGACTACTAAAAAAATCCAACTTCAAATCAACGGGGCATCTGTCACGGCAGAGGTGTTGGGACGAACCCACTTGGCAGACTTCTTACGTGAGGATCAATTCCTGACCGGCACCAATTTGGGGTGTGAGCATGGTGTGTGCGGTTCTTGCACCATCGAAATAGACGGAGCGCCCTCCAGGTCTTGCATTACCTTTGCCGCGGCGTGCGAAGGCATGAAGATCCGAACCATAGAGGGATTTCGTGATGATGAAGTGATGTCTGCACTTCGTGAGGCATTTTCTGCTGAGCATGCACTGCAATGTGGCTACTGCACACCTGGAATGCTCATTACCTCTCGCGACATTGTTTTGCGGCTACCTGATGCTGACGAAGCAAGGATACGCAAAGAGTTGTCTGGTAATTTGTGCCGCTGCACTGGGTATGCCGGAATCGTGCGTGCTATTGAATCCGTACTGGCTTCGAGGCGACTAAGCAAGGTCGGAGCATCACATGCAAATTGATGAATCATTTGAGCTCCCCTTTAGCAGAGCGGTGGTTTGGCAGGCCTTCCAAAACGTCAAGTTGCTGGTGGATTGTTTGCCTGGTGCGCAACTGGTCAGTGCAGACAATCAGATACCTCTGGAGCTGTCCTTCCAGATAAAGATGGGCCCTATTTCAGCTGCTTTTTCTGGTCAGGGCGCCATCGATTACGACGCAGAAAATTTCGCAGGCAGTTTTTCAGGTCAAGGCACTGATAGGAAAAACAACACCCGCGTCAAAGGTGAGGCACGGTTTTCCTTGCTTGAGTCTCCAGGGTCAAGTACGACGGTCAAGGTCAGTGTGGAGTTTGCGCTGACAGGTGCTCTTGCACAGTTCGGGCGTATCGGCGTGGTCAAAGAAATCGCCACCAACATCACCGCTCAGTTTGCTGCAAATCTCAAGCAAAGATTGGTCCCGCATGCTTCAGAGTCGACGCCATCAGGCTCCACTGAGTCCGTGGTTCATTCGCCAACATCATTGAATCTTGGCAACTTGTTTTGGAGTTTGCTTAAGCAGCGTATCAAACGTTTTTTCGGACGGGGCTGACAAAAGTTGGCATGGGCTTTGCGTGGTTAGTGGTGTTGGTGTTTTCTAACTTAACTAAAGGAGTTATCTATGCGTTTTTCAAAAGTGATGAGCTTGCTGAGTTTGGCGAGCCTATTGACCATTGCGGCGACCAAGCCGGCCATGGCAGCAGACGATGTCATCCGTATCGGGGCACCTCTTGCCCTGACGGGTGCTTTAGCCGACGAGGGTAAGAAGCAACAAGTGGCTTATGCCATGTGGCTTAAACGTGTGAATGCTGCCGGAGGTATCAACGTCGGCGGGAAGAAAATGAAGGTCGAAATCATTGCTGTCGATTACCAGACAGATGAAAAACGCGCACAGCAAATTGCTGAAAAACTTATCACGCAGGACAAGGTTGACTTTCTCACTGCTCCTTTCGGCTCGGGCCATACCAAAGTTGTTGCCGGTGTCGCTGAGCGTTATGGCGTTCCCGTGATGGCTTCCGTTGCTTCCAGCGAAACCGTTTTCAATCAAGGCTACAAGTATTTATTTGGAACCCTGTCACCCAACGGCGGCATCACCGAGAACATGGCCAAGATGTTCGTGAAAGTTATGCCCAATGTGAAGAAAATCGCAATCCTTGGGCGTGAGGATGTGTTCCCTAAGTCGATGGCCAACGAGATGAAGGCTTCAGCTGAGCGAGCAGGATTACAGGTTGTCTACAACGAAACATACCCAGTGGGCATGCTGGACCATGCAACAGCGCTGTCGAAAATTAAAGCCAGTTCGCCAGACTGGATTTATATATCTGGATACACACAAGACTTGGTGCTCGCCCGCAAGCAAATGGCTGATTTGAAAATCACGGCCCCAATCATCACCATGATCACAGGTCCTGCATATCAAGAGTTCATCACGGCACTGGGTCCCGTGGCCGATGGCGTCACAAGTGCCTCATGGTGGCACCACTCTGCGCTTTACAAGAGCGACGACGTCTTTGGTTCCACCCAGGAGTTCTACAAAGAATTTCTGACTCAAAACAAAGGGGATCCCGATTACGTGAATGCTTCTGCAGCAGCGGCCCTGATCACCTTACAAAAAGCCATTGAAAAAGCCGGCTCGATCGACAAGACTAAGGTGCGGGATGCTTTAGCAGCCACTGACATCATGACGTTTTATGGCCCTATCAAATTTGGCCCTAATGGTATGAATCAAGGGCGCGAGCTGCCCATCGTTCAGGTGCAAAAAGGCAAAGTGGTGCCGCTGTTTCCCGATGTGATCAAGCAAGGCACTCTTCAGGCCATCAAATAATCGAGGTCTGAAATGCAAGCTTACATACAGGTCCTAACGAACGGATTGATGCTGGGCGCGCTTTACGCGTGCATAGCGGTTGGATTCTCGTTGGTGTGGGGCGTTCTCAACATCATCAACATGATGCACGGCTCGTTGATCATTCTTGGTGGCTACCTCACTTATTTTGGGTGGTTCCATTTGAAGATCAATCCGCTGATCATGTTGTTGATCGTTCCGCCCTTATTGTTTTTATTCGGTTATGTCCTTCAATATGTGATGATCAACCGAGTGATTGCAAGACCTGTGCTTGCTACTCTCACGTTAACGTTCGGTTTGGACATGATTTTGTACAACTTCATGAACGTTGTGTTTGAAGCAACGCCGCGGCGCATCACGATGGACTTCGGCAGTTTTTCGTTTTACGACGTGGTGCTGCCAGGTGACAGATTGCTGGCCATGCTGCTAGCTTTTGCACTGACTGGCATTCTTTACTGGGTCATGCGGTCATCGCGGACAGGAAGAGCAATTGTGGCCGTGCGCATGGACAAAGATGCTGCAGCCTTAATGGGCATTCCCATCAACCGCGTGTATGCCATCACCTTTGCTATCAGTTCAATGATGGCGGGTATTTGCGGGGTTCTTATGGCGGTGACCTTTCCCGTGACGACCAATATTTCCGGTCTCTTGCTTGGTAAAGCATTCGCAGTGTGCGTCATTGGCGGGCTTGGCAGCGTTCCGGGTGCGCTTGTCGGTGGCTTGGCGCTGGGCCTGATCGAGAGTTTTTCGGGTAACTGGTGGGGGCCACAAAATGCGGTGCTGACCGGCTCGGTTTTGATGATTATTTTGCTGATGACGCGGCCTACCGGTCTGTTGGGTAAGGCAGGTTACGAATGAACTCTTTACGATACGGTCTGCTGTGGTTTATTCCACTGGCGATTTTGCTGGCGCTGGCCCCCTTCATTTCAAACAATTACATCGTTCAGCAAGCCACCTTTGTGTGTATGTATGCAGCGCTAGCGCTGTCATGGAACTTCATTGGTGGGTACACCGGATACCCTTCTTTTTCTACGTCTGCCTTTGTGGGCTTCGGTGCCTATGCTGGGGCGTTGTTACAAAACGCAGGTATGCCAATGGTGCTGGCTTGGGTTTTGGCAACGATCTTCACGGGCATCTTTGCTGCGTGTCTTGGTTTTGCGATTCTTCGCATGAAAGGACACTACTTCGCTATCGGCTCCATCTCTATTGTTGAAATCGTGCGCTTGGTTGCTTCATCCTGGTCCAGTCTGACGGGCGGAGGTGAAGGACTCAACTTGCCGATATTCCGTGGTGGCCCTGACTATGCAGGCATGGTGTTTCTCTATTCATTTTTGGCGTTGATGCTACTGGCTGTTATCACAACAGTCATCGTAGATAGGAGCCGTTTAGGCTTTGGTCTTCGCTGCATAGAACAAAACGAAGATGCAGCTGACATGGTGGGCGTGAATGTCAATGCATCCAAAATTTCTGCGTTCGTGTTGTCGGCTATCTTTTGCGGAACGGCCGGCGCTATATCGGCATCTTGGGTGTCTTACATATCGCCGCCCGATGCGTTTTCAATAGTGATGACCTTGAAGGTGCCCGTCATGGCCATGCTCGGTGGGGCTGGAACCATCTTCGGTCCGGTCTTAGGCGCGCTGGTGTTCGTTGCCATTGAGCAAGGTGTCTTGTCCAGATTTCTCGATTACAACCAAGCCATCCTTGGTTTGATTATTGTTTTCCTGATTTTTTTCCTGCCAGGTGGTTTATTGCGCATCAGCTTGTTTCAAAGACTTAAGCAACGCATGACCAAACACACGACTCCTAAGGTGAATCCATGAGCACACCTTTATTACAGGTTGATCAACTGAGCAAAAATTTCGGTGGTGTAGCGGCTGTAAGTCAAGTTACTTTCAGCCTCGAAGCTGGACAGATCGTCGGTTTGATCGGCCCGAATGGGGCGGGTAAAACAACGCTTGTTAATTTGATGACAGGCGTACTTCGGCCAAGCGGCGGTACCGTACGCTTCAATGGTGAGGATGTCACGGCACAGCGTCCCTTTCAGGCATCTCGACGCGGCTTGGCCCGAACCTTTCAGATCGTTCAGCCCTTTCCACAAATGACAGTGCTTGAAAATGTCATTGCAGGTGCTTTGTTTGCGGGTCCTGCTAAAAGTAGATTGGACGCGGCAGAGCAGGCCATGGATTGTCTGGAGTTCGTAGGCTTGGCTGACCTTGCGCATCGCAGTGCTATGTCCTTAACCTTGCCCTCTCGCAAAAGACTCGAGCTCGCCAAGTCCTTGGCCATGCAGCCCAAGGTATTGCTATTAGACGAAGTCAACGCGGGACTGAACAGCGCCGAAATCGTTGATGCCATTGAGTTGATCAGAAAAATTGCAGCGCGTGGTATCACCATCATGCTCATTGAGCACTTGATGAAAGTAGTCTTTTCTTTGTGTGATCGATTGTTGGTTCTTCATCACGGTGAGCTCATTGCTCAGGGAGATCCGCAGTCAGTTGCCAGCGATCCAAAGGTGATTGAAGCCTATCTTGGCAGCAAATTCGCAGCAAAGATGGCCGATCAAAAAAACCAGCCTGAGGTCAGCCATGTCTGAAATACTTTTAGAGGTCAAGGGTTGTACCGCAGGCTATGGCGATGTCCAGGTACTTTGGGGAATTGATCTACAAGTTCTCAAAGGTGAAATTACCTGTATTGTCGGCTCCAACGGCGCTGGCAAATCCACGTTATTGCGCACTTTGTCCGGGTTGGTAAAAATCCGTTCAGGGTCAGTCACTTTTGCGGGTAGGGATCTGACAGGTGCAATGCCTGCAGAGGTTTTATCGGCGGGGATTGCGCACGTACCCGAAGGCCGGCGTTTGTTCAAGGGTTTGTCAGTTCGTGATAATTTGCTTTTGGGTGCCTATCACCGCAAGGCGGGCCGAGCCGACATCGAGCATGACCTTGAGCAAATCTATCACTTCTTCCCGATACTCAAGAAGAAACGCAACCAGGACGCCACCACCATGTCTGGTGGTGAGCAGCAGATGTGCGCCATTGGTCGCGGCATCATGTCGCGGCCCTCTTTGTTGATGATTGACGAGTTGTCTTTGGGCTTGGCGCCTCTTGCCGTGGAAAGCTTGTGCTCGGCCTTGCAGAGTGTGAACCAGACCGGCTTGTCAATTTTGCTGATTGAGCAAGACGTGTTCACAGCTTTTGATCTGGCCAAGAATGCTTTTGTCGTCGAGTCGGGCAAGGTCAGCATATCTGGCCCCTGTGAGCTGCTTGCTACAAACCCTCAGGTCAGACAAGCCTACATGGGCATCTAAGTACGTCATCCCATGAATCCAATCGAACAATCTGACGAGCTGCAGCAACAAGCCAACCAAAGCGCACTGGGGCGCATGTTTGCTGTTCGCCCCGCTTGGCGCAATATCGTTAGCGCTGGTGCCGCTTTGAATTTGGAGAAGTACACCGTATTGCATGCTGGGCCACCCATGCTTGACAAGTGCAACCCGCCAAAGCCAATTCGTTCATCCATTGTGTTGACTTGCCTTTACGAAGGCTGGGCTAGCACTGAGGCACAGGCTGAGGCGTTAATTCAAAACGGTGAGCTTCAGCTTTTCCCAGCTCAGGACTTTGCTTGTGTGATTCCTCTGGCGGGTGTGATCGGACCCCAATCATCGCTTGTAGAAGTCGTCGATACTTCGGGAGCAGTTGCGCCGATTTGGTCTTTACTCTCCAGTGGACCACCACCGGACATCAGGTTTGGCACACGTGATCCTGACTGTCTTACCAGCATGCGTTATCGGGATGGACCCTTAAAAACTTTCTTGCTGGGCGTATTGAATCAACCTATTGATTTGGTCCCTTTGGCCATTCAAGGTTTGATGGGTGGTGATGAATTGCATTTACGCACGCAAGCCGCTACAGCGGCATTAAGGGTTGAGTTGCTGAAAAGGGCGAAGTTGCAAGGCCTTGATCCGGCCGCTACCGAAGCCGTCTGCAACATGCTTCTTACTTCGCCAGGATTTTTCCTGACCTTGTGGATGGCCGCATGCCGACTTTATCTCTCTGCGTGTGAAGGGATTAACCACTGCAGCCTAGTTACCCGTATGGGCGCTAATGGGGAATCGGTTGGTTTATCGCTGGGTAAGCAACCAGACGTGTGGGTGACAGCACCTGCAAAACCCCCTTTGGGGGCTCTTGCACCTCATCAGTCAGACATCACACCATTCGGCGTTGTGGGTGACAGCACAGTGGTCGATGTGATGGGCTTTGGCGGTCAATTGGTGGGTAGCTCGCCTGATATCTTGGCCATGCTGTTGCCCTATTTGCCGCCGAATTACGAGAGCATCAGCGGTGAGATCATGATGGCTCCTCATCCTGCGTTCGCCGAGTTTGGCAAGGTCCACTCTGGCCTTGATGCGAGGCGAGTTAAGGTGACGGCAATGACGCCCTTGGTGAACATTGTGATACTCGCTGCTAACGGAGTTAATGGTCTTATAGGGCGCGGAAGCTACTCTCCCCCTAAAGAACTGTTTGGTAAAGCTGCTGTTTGAGTATCGCTATGCAGTATTGATAGTGGATGCTTTCCCCGCTTCCCCTCCGTGCGGCCCCCAAACGCTGCTAAATCGTTGCTTCTCAGTTGTTTAAATCGTGACCGATCCCACTTTGAACCGCTTGGCATTTTTCGCCAGCACCGCATCCAGGGTCACCATGCCTTGCGCTTTGGCCTGCATGGCGCAAGCAAGGTGCAGGGCGTCACCTGCGCGCAGGCCGGCAGATGCATCGAGGGCCAAGACAGCCGCCTTGTGAAACGTCGTTGTCTCCACCGGCAGTAACTGCAGGTCATTGGCGCACACCCTTTCAAACTGCATCCAGGCGGTTTGGGCCTGTTTCTTAGTCAGCTGCCCGGTGCGCTGCTTGAGCCCCATGGCGCTGGCAAACTCGGTGACGCACCAAGCGGCGGATGCCAGCTCTTCTGTGCAATCGGCATACCACTTCACCACGTCAGCCGTCTTGGCCTCATGGGTGCACAAGGCCACCAGAACGCTTGTGTCGACGTAAAGCATCAGTAGCGGGCCTCTTTGCGCAGTTGCTGCATGACCGACGTGCCCATGGGTAGCGCTTGGTTATCACGGGCGAGTTCCTGCGCAAACGCTTTGCGGTTCCACCGGGCTGGGCGTAGGTTCAGTGCGCCGTCAGCGCCCAGATGGGCTTCTAGACGGTCGCCCTCCTTGATGCCGATTTGACGCACATAGTCAGCGGGGATGCGTACGGCTAAGCTATTTCCCCATTTGGCAATTTGTAGGTTCACCATGGTCATCGTGGATATACATTAAAGTATCTTCATTTTAGAGGCTTATGACACGGTCCGCAATTTCTACTGCGCGGCTTTGGCGTCAAATGTCACCCCGACCTGTTCCAAAATCCACGCCTCCATCTTTTTGTGGTGAACACGCAGCATGTCCAGCGGTCGTGCCGTGTCATGCTTGCTTGTTTACGGGTTCGCAGGGCTCGCGAGGTGCCCCGTCTTCACCAAGATCAGGCAGCCTTCGCGGCTAAAGGGCTGGTGTTGACTGAGGTGAGGACTGCGCAGCCAACTGCCTTTCGGGTAACTTCCATGCTCGTCAGAAAAGACCCCCTCGACGACAAAAATCTCTTCGCCGCCATGGTGTCGGTGTGGATTGAAAAAAGTACCGGGTGCCCAGCGGACCATGGCGGTGTGCTGCGTTTCAAATGCCGACAAGGGCAGCACCGACAAACCGTTCACCATGCCGGGAAACCAAGTTGCTTGCCGGGTATCGACTCGCACAGGCTCAAGGTCCAGGGGGTCCATGTAGCGCAATTTCACGAAGAGGGTGCAACCCAGTTCAGAAAACGGCGAGTGGCTGGAACCCGGTGGATTTTTGATGTAAGTGCCTGGCCCGTAGTGACCGGTGTCGTCGCTGAAAATGCCTTCCAGCACCAAGATTTCTTCGCCCAATTCATGCTGATGGGCCTTGAATGTAGCGCCGGGCTCATAGCGCACGATGGAGGTGGCGCGGGCAACTTCACCGCCGTTTCGCTCCAACAGTTTGCGGTGCACTTGTGCCGACGGGGAGGGCTGCCAAGGCAGTTGCGTGCTGTCCACGACACAGCGTTGAGTCCAGTCGCTGTTCAGCGTCAATGTATGCATAGAGCCATTTCAAAATTGACCTCACTATTCCTCAAAAATGTAGACTCTGCAAATTCATTCGTGAATATCCTTTCCACACTACTTAGAACATCATGACCGTCTTCATTGATCAATTAACGCGCTGGAACTCACGATTTTCTGCTGAGGGCTATCTCTTCGGAGAGTCACCCAATGCCTACTTGGCTGACATGACTTCGCATCTGAAGCCGGGCAAGACCCTGTCGCTGGCAGATGGCGAAGGCCGCAACAGTGTCTGGCTGGCCAAGCAAGGCCTTGACACAGAGGCCTTTGATTTCTCACCCGTCGGTGTTCAGAAGGCCCGACAGTTGGCCGACAAGCACGGCGTCAAGGTGAACTACCAATGCAGCGAGTGGGCGTCGTTTGACTGGGCACCGAATCGGTACGACAACATGGTTGGCGTCTT
>CANCCE010000020.1 GCA_947374505.1 Comamonadaceae bacterium
TGGACGTTGCAAGCCCCCGGTCATCGCGCGTAAAGTGAATAAAGACGATCTGGTGACGAAGTTTGCCATGACGTCCAACTGGACCCCTGACTATGTTTGAATCTTTCCGCCGGTATTTTTCCTCTGATCTGGCGATTGACCTTGGCACTGCCAACACCTTGATTTTTGTCCGCGACCGCGGCATTGTGCTGGACGAGCCTTCGGTCGTCGCCATTCGTCACGAAGGTGGGCCGCAAGGCAAGAAAAGCATCCAAGCTGTCGGCCATGAAGCCAAGGCCATGCTGGGCAAAGTCCCGGGCAACATTGAGGCCATCCGGCCGATGAAAGATGGCGTCATCGCCGACTTCACCGTGACCGAGCAAATGCTCAAACAATTCATCAAGATGGTGCACCCGCGCAGCATTTTTCGCCCCAGCCCGCGCATCATCATTTGCGTCCCTTGCGGTTCGACCCAAGTCGAGCGTCGTGCCATCCGTGAAAGCGCTTTGGGCGCCGGTGCCAGCGATGTCTACCTGATTGAAGAACCGATGGCGGCAGCCATTGGTGCCGGCTTGCCGGTCAGCGAAGCCAGCGGCTCGATGGTGGTCGACATCGGCGGCGGTACCACCGAAGTCGGCGTGATCTCGCTGGGCGGCATGGTTTACAAAGGCAGTGTGCGCGTGGGCGGTGACCGTTTCGACGACGCCATCATCAGCTACATCCGCCGCAACTACGGCATGTTGATTGGCGAGCCAACGGCTGAAGCCATCAAGAAAAATATCGGTTCGGCCTTTCCCGGCTCCGAAGTGCGAGAGATGGAAGTCAAGGGCCGCAACCTGTCCGAAGGCGTGCCGCGCAGCTTCACGATTTCGAGCAATGAAATTCTGGAAGCCCTGACCGACCCGCTCAACAACATTGTCTCGGCCGTCAAAACCGCGCTGGAGCACACGCCGCCAGAGTTGGGCGCCGACATTTCCGACCGCGGCATGATGCTGACCGGTGGCGGCGCTTTGCTGCGCGACTTGGACCGCTTGCTGGCTGAAGAAACCGGTCTACCCGTGTTGGTGGCCGAAGACCCGCTGACGTGCGTGGTGCGTGGTTGCGGCATGGCGCTCGAACGCATGGACCGTCTGGGCTCAATCTTCACGACGGAGTAATCGCCATCTGGCACCTCACCAGTGCCATCTGCGTGCCCATACATGTCTTTAGGAACGCTTGACCGAACACCGCCCCCGATATTCAAGCAGGGGCCGTCTGCCCTTTCCAAATTAATCCTTTACAGCGCCTTGGCGCTGTTTCTGATGGTGGCGGACTCACGCTTTCAAGTCACCCAGCCACTGCGCTCTGTGCTGGCTACAGCGCTGTACCCGGTGCAGTGGCTGGCTTTGCAGCCGGTGCGGGCCGGGCGCGAGGTGGGGGATTATTTCATCACCGCCCGCCAAGCCCAGAGCCAGTCGGAAGCGGCTTCAAACATGCGGGCAGCACAGGCGCTTCGATCCAGTCAGGTCGAGCAATTAACCCTTGAAAATAGCCGCCTGCGCAAGTTGCTGGATTTGCGCGATCAACTCAACGCAGAGGGAGTGGCGGCTGAGGTCTTGTATGACGCCGCCGATCCTTACACGCGCAAGGTCATCATCGGCAAGGGTATGGCGCAAGGGATTGTGTTGGGATCGCCGGTCGTTGACGAATTTGGTGTGCTGGGTCAGGTCACTTTGGTGCATCCACTGGTCAGCGAAGTGACGCTGATCATTGACCGCGATTTGTCTATTCCCGTGCTCAATGTCCGTACCGGTGTGCGCAGTTTGGCCTTTGGCGATGCGACCGGCAGCGGTGGACTGGAGCTTCGTTTTATGGGCAGCAACACCGATGTTCAGCAAGGGGATTTGCTGACCACCAGTGGCGTCGATGGGGTCTATCCGCCCGGCTTGCCGGTGGCACGCATTGACAGTATTGAGCGGCGCGCGGAATCGGCTTTTGCGCGCATTCATTGCCTCCCGTTAGCGCTTGTTTCCGGGGCCAGGCATGTGATGGTGATGCAGCCGCAGTCAGCACAAATTCCGCCCCGCCCAGATGAAGTTGAACCGATCACACCGGCGAAAAAAGGAGGTCGCTCATGATCATGCGCAGTGGTCAGCAACTGTTGCTGCCAGCCAGCCCGGTTTTCATTTGGTGCAGCTTGCTGGCGGCTTTGCTGTTGGACATGCTGCCCCTGGGGCGTGTGCCGTGGATGCCTGATTTTCTGGCTTTGGTGTTGGTCTTCTGGAACGTTCATCAGCCGCTGCGTATCGGCATTGGCCTGGCCTTCATGTTTGGTTTGGGAGTGGATGTGCACCAGTCTTCACTGCTGGGGCAGCATGCGCTGTCTTACACCACCTTGAGTTTTTTTGCGGCCATGATTCACCGCCGGCTGCTCTGGTTTTCGGTGCCCACTCAGGCGGTACAAGTATTGCCGCTTTTTTTGATGGCGCATCTGGTCGAGCTGGCCATTCGGCTGATCAATGGGAATGTATTTCCCGGTTGGACATTTCTGCTGGCACCCCTGCTGGAGGCTTTGCTGTGGCCGGTGACCAGTGTGATCCTGTTAGTGCCTCAACGCCGTGCGCCGGACCCTGATGAGAATCGGCCGCTGTAGGTCTGATATGGCCCCCACGCTTGTCGCTTCGCGTACTGCGCTGCCCCCCGAGGGGGCGCATGTCCCCTTGGGGCGGCCCGGCGGGGAAGCCTTGGCCTCCACGCTTGTTGCTGCGGCACTTTTTGCTGCGTTTGAAGTCTCAACGTCATGAATGAGATCAGAAACGTTGAAGTTGACTTGTATCGGTTCCGTGACCGGGTGATGGTCGCGAGTTTTGTGATGCTCGTTGCTTTTTTTCTGTTGAGTCTTCGCTTGGTGTATCTACAGGTGGTGCGCCATGAGGACTTGAGTGAGCAAGCTGAAAATAACCGAACGGCGATTGTCCCGATCGTCCCGAACCGGGGTCTGATTCTCGACCGCAACGGTGTGGTGCTGGCCACTAACTATTCTGCTTACACGCTTGAAATCATGCCATCTAAAGTGGCCGACTTGGAGGCCACCATTGACGCGCTGGGGGAGATTGTGGATATTCAGTTGCGCGACAGACGCCGTTTCAAGAAGCTGCGGGAAGACTCCAAAAACATTGAGTCTTTGCCGATCCGTACGCGGCTGACAGATGAAGAAGTTGCGCGTTTTGCGGCTCAGCGTTTTCGTTTTCCGGGCGTTGACGTCAAGGCCCGGCTTTTTCGCAGCTACCCTTATGGGGAATTGGGCAGTCACGTCGTGGGCTATATCGGTCGCATCAACCAGCGTGAAAAAGAGAGCATTGAAGACAGCGACGAGGAAGGCAATTACCGAGGGACGGACTACATCGGAAAACTCGGCGTTGAGCAAAGCTACGAATCCCAGTTGCACGGCATCACCGGTGTAGAGCGGGTGGAAACTTCGGCGGGCGGGCGTGCGGTTCGCAAACTGGCCAGCAACCCGGCAACACCGGGCAACACGGTCATGTTGACGATCGATATCAAGTTGCAAAAGTTGATTGAAGATATGTTTGGTGAGCGCCGCGGCGCCATGGTTGCGCTGGACCCGCGGTCTGGTGAGATCCTCGCTTTTGTGAGCAAGCCGACGTTTGACCCTAATCTTTTTGTGGATGGCATCGACACTGAAAGTTGGCAGGCCCTGAATTTGTCGCTCGACAAGCCTCTGCTGAACCGTGCGCTTCGCGGCACTTACCCACCGGGCTCAACCTACAAACCGTTCATGGCCATGGCCGCGTTGGAAGCCGGTAAACGTTCGCCATCAGTGATCATCAACGACAACGGCTCCTGGACTTTTGGCGGCCATGAGTTTCGCAGCCATGGTGCACCGCTGGGACCGGTGGACATGCATCAGGCCATCGTCAAATCGAGCAACGTGTACTTCTACTCGCTCGCCAATGAGCTGGGCGTTGAGGCGATCTTCGACTTCATGAAGCCGATGGGTTTTGGGCAGATCACGGGCGTCGACATCAATGGTGAGGTGCGCGGTGTGCTGCCCAATCAGGACTGGAAGCGAAAGACGTACAAGCGGGCGGATCAGCAGAAATGGTATGCCGGCGAAACCATTTCGCTGGGCATTGGCCAGGGTTACAACGCCTTCACCATGCTGCAATTGGCCCAAGCTACAGCAACGCTGGCCAACAACGGCATCAAGAACAAGCCACGTTTGATTCTGGGCACGCAAGACAGCGTGACCCGCGCGCTGCTACCGGCACCTATAGAGCCGCCGGTTGATCTCGGCTTCAAGCCAGAAAATGTCGAGGTGGTGCGTCGTGCGATGGTCGGTGTGACGCAGGAGGGGACATCGGCGCGCGTGTTTGCCGGTGCGAGCTACCTGAGCGGTGGTAAAACCGGTACGGCACAGGCTGTGTCGGTGGGTCAAAAAGAAAAATACGATGCGCGTAAGCTCGAAGAACACCAGCGGGATCACGCGCTGTACATTGCTTTCGCACCCGCTGAAAATCCTGAAATTGCGTTGGCCCTGGTGGTTGAAAACGCCGGTTTTGGCGCCGCGCATGCTGCGCCTATTGCGCGTCGGGTGTTTGACTATCTGCTGCTGGGCCGCTACCCCAACGAGGAAGATTTACAGGCAGTGCAAAAGGGTTTGGCTGCCGGCCCTATCGGCAAGCCACGTGACGTCGCGAGCGTGAATGTCTTGGGGGTCAGCGATCCTACAACTGGAGTCCGGGTGCCGGTGAGCCTCTTCAATCCGTCGGCTGCTGCTCAAGCTGTGCCGGGGGCTTTGCCTGCAGTTCCATCGACAGGACCCGTTTTGTCCGCTGCCGCACTCAGGATGTTTGCCAATAACGGAGTAGCGGCTGTGGCGACGAAGCCCTTAGCGGCAACCAGCTCGCCGCGTTAACAGGCATTGGCCTTGGCCGCAAGTACCCAGACTAACGGATGAAGGCGTCGTACCCTGTTTTCATGATCAGTGTGCTGACCACGATGATGAAGACAACCCGCACGAAAGCGGCGCCGTGCTTCAGAGCCATGTGCGTGCCGATGAGGCTGCCCAGCACATTCGCCACTGCCATCGTCAGCACAAAGTGCCACCAGACATGGCCTTTGTAGGCGAACAGCAGCAGAGCGGCCAGGTTGGTGGCGACATTGAGCAACTTGGCTGACGCCGAGGCATTCAAAAAGTCGTACCCAAGCCAGCGGACAAATAAGAAAACAAAAAAACTGCCGGTTCCGGGGCCAAAAAAGCCATCGTAAAAACCCAGCAGCAAGCCGATGCAGCAGGCCGCCAGTGTCTCGGCCCGACCACTGAATCGCGGCGCGTGGTGACGCCCCAATTCCTTTTTGGCCAAGGTGTAAATCAGCACAGCCAGCAGCACCACCGGCAAGACTTTGCGCAAAAACTGGGGTGATATTTCGGTGACCAGCCAAGCCCCGGCGAGGGACCCGCCAAAACCTGCCATTGCCGCGGGGAGCAGCGCCGACCAACGCATGTCGACACGCTTGGCGTACTGCGCTGTGGCGACAGCGGTGCCGCAAATGGACGCCCCCTTGTTGATGCCAAACAGGGTGGCCGGATGGGTGGTCGGGAACGCCGCAAACAAAGCCGGCACCAGAATCAAGCCACCACCGCCGACGATTGAGTCGACGAATCCGGCCAGCAACGAGGCGCCGGTGACAAAGATCAATTCCATGGATACATTGTCTCATCGGCTCAGCGCTCAAAAATGCGCTCAGTGGCTGCGAGTGGGCATAAAAAAGCGCCGGGGTCACCGACGCTTTTTTCGAGTCAATCTGGTTGGACTTTCTCGTTGAACTGATTGTTATTGGACTTATTTTGTCTCCTCACCTCCCCGCTTTGCGAGCAGCTAGGCTCGTCGGCAAGTACGCCACTATAGGTCGATGCACTGCCTCAGTGCATCAGGGCTTTCCCGAGGGAGGAGCCCTTTCGGACAAAATTAATGGACGGTCACTCGCCTTTGGCAATCCATGCAGCCGCTTTTTCAGCAATCATCAAGGTTGGTGAGTTGGTATTGCCGCTGGTAATAAATGGCATCACGCCCGCGTCGACGATCCGCAGGCTGGCGATACCCTTGACGCGCAAATGAGAATCCACCACTGCCATCGGGTCGTCAGTCGCGCCCATTTTGGTGGTGCCGACCGGGTGAAAAATGGTCGTCGCAATATCGCCTGCCAGCCGGGCCAGTTCGTCGTCGGTTTGGAATTGGCTGCCTGGCCGAAATTCTTCAGGCTGGTACGCGGCCAATGCGCTTTGGCTGACGATGCGCCGCGTGAGCCGCAAAGATTCGACGGCGACTTGCCGGTCTTCTGGTGTGCTCAAGTAGTTGGGCGCAATAGCGGGTGCATCTGCAAAGTTGCCACTTTTGAGGCGGACCGTGCCGCGGCTGGTCGGATTTAGATTGCAGACACTGGCGGTGAAGGCGTTGAAGTCGTGCAGCGGTTCGCCAAAGGCGTCGAGTGACAGAGGCTGCACATGGTATTGAATATTCGGGTGTGGCCGGTCGGGGCTGGAGCGCGTGAACGCGCCCAGCTGCGACGGCGCCATGCTCATGGGGCCGGTGCGTCGCCATGCGTACTCGAGGCCGATTTTGGCCTTGCCCCAAAGCGAATTGGCCATCGTGTTCAGCGTCACGTTGCGGCGGCCGGCGGCTTGGATTTTGTAGACCGAACGGATTTGCAAGTGGTCTTGCAAGTTGGCACCGACACCCGGCAAGTCTTGCTTAACCTCGATGCCGTGTTGCTGCAGCAGTGCAGCAGGGCCAACGCCAGAGAGTTGCAGAATGTGTGGCGACCCTACGCTGCCAGCGCAGAGAATCACTTCGCCGCGCAAGCTGCCGGAGTCTCGCGTGGCAAAGGCTTTGACGCGTTCGTCGCCGGTCCAGACCTCGACACCGGTGCAGCGTTGGCTGCCGTCGGCCTGTTTTTCAATCAGCAGCTGCGTGACTTGTGCGCTGGTCCACATTTCGAAGTTGGGACGGCCGAAACAGGTCGGACGTAAAAAGGCCTTGGCGGTGTTCCAGCGCAGGCCGTCTTTTTGGTTGACTTCGAAATAACCCACGCCTTCGTTGTCACCCCCATTGAAGTCCTCGGTGGCGGGAATGCCGGTTTGTTGGGCGGCCTGCGAAAAGGCATCGAGGATGTCCCAGCGCAAGCGCTGTTTTTCAACGCGCCATTCGCCGCCCATTTTTTTGGCCAGACCTTCGCTCCCTGCATGTTGGCTTTTGTGGCCGTGCAGGCGCTTGAAGTTGTCCGTGGCGGGGCCATTCGCGGCGTCGAGTTTGTAATGGTTTTCGTGCTGTCGGAAGCTGGCCAGCGCACTGTCCCAGCGCCATGCATCGTCGCCTGTGAGCTCGGCCCAGCGTTCGTAGTCCCGCGATTGGCCGCGCATGTAAATCATGCCGTTGATGCTGGACGAGCCACCCAGTGTTTTGCCGCGTGGGTAGCGCAGTGAGCGGCCATTGAGTCCAGGTTCTGCCTCGGTCTGGTACAGCCAGTCGGTGCGTGGGTTGCCAATGCAGTGCAAGTAGCCAACGGGAATATGAATCCAGTGGTAATCGTCTTTGCGGCCGGCTTCGATCATCAGCACCCTTTTGGTGGCGTTGGCACTCAGACGATTCGCCAGCAGGCAACCGGCCGTGCCGCCACCAATGATGATGTAGTCGAAGATGTTTTCACTCATGTGTGTCAAACCAAAGTTGGGTGTGAAGGTCGCGCTGTGCGACGGCTATTGTGACAACAAACCCTGCCCCGGTGCGTGCTTGGCGAACGGCCTTTGTAGGAGAACGCCTGCAAGCATTGATGTTGAATGCTGTGGCGTAGAGACGTTGGCCGAGCTTAAGCTCTTCAGACGGTTCCGCCTGGATTGCAAGGATTGGGCTTTGAACCCATCCCATGACTGCCACTCAGCCCATTTTTTCTACGTCACCACAGAACAACGCCACCTCCAATGCGACTTTGCCCCGTATTGAAAGGCGCGAAACGCCAGCGGGCGTCACGCAACAATTGCGTGGTCAGTGGACGGCTGCAGGCTTGGCTGCGCCGTCTGTCTGGGCGGCGCTGGCGCATGACCTGCGTGAGCTGAAGAGCGGGCGTGAAGCCAGCCAGCCTCGCTGGGACTTGCGTCAGATGGAGCGGCTAGACCATGTGGGCGCGCAAGTGCTATGGACGCACTGGGGGAGACAGTGGCCCGCCGATGTGCAGGCCGACGACAGCCAACGCCGCATCCTTAACGCTGTGGCCCGCTTCGGCGTGTTGCCGGTTGTACGAACCGAGCCCGACTGGCGGGCGCGCATTGAAAATTTTGGGACGTGGCTGCTGCGTGGGGCGGACCACGCACTCGGACTGACGCGACTGATGGGGCAATTGCTGTTGGACTTGCTGCGGTTGCTGCGCCGTCCGCAAGACGGCCCGTGGCGAGATCTGTCGGGTCATTTGTTCCGCATTGGCGCGACCGCTTTGCCGATCACGGCGTTGGTGGGTTTTTTGATTGGCGTGGTGCTGGCTTACCTGATTTCGCGGCAGCTGTTGCAATTTGGCGCTGATGCGTTTGTGGTGAACATCCTAGGGGTTTCGCTGATTCGCGAACTCGGCCCGCTGCTTGCGGCCATCTTGATTGCCGGGCGCTCTGGCTCCTCTATCACGGCCCAAATTGGCGTCATGCGGGTGACGGAAGAACTCGATGCCATGCGTGTCTTGGGCATTGCCAGCGGTTTTCGACTGGTGCTGCCGCGTGCGTTGGCGCTGGCCTTGGTCATGCCTCTCATCAGCATCTGGACAACCGCGTGGTCGCTGCTGGGCGGCATGCTGACGGCTGATCTGTCAATGAACGTGAGTTTGGTGTTTTTTGCCAATGCCTTGCCCGGCGCTGTGGAGGCCAGCAATCTGGCGCTGGCCACGGCCAAGTCGGCTGTGTTTGGGCTGCTGATTGCGTTGATCGCTTGTCATTACGGCTTGCGCGTGAAACCCAATACCGAGAGCTTAGGCCAAGGCACCACAGCTTCGGTCGTGACCTCGATCACGGTCGTGATTTTGGTTGACGCACTGTTCGCGGTACTTTTTAGAAATGTGGGCATATGAAAATCCGGGTGCGTCATGCGTGAGCCGATGGTGGACGTACGTCAACTTTGGACGACCTTTCCATCGCTCGAGGGTGAGCTGGTCGTCCATGAAAATCTTGACTTGAAAATTGAAACCGGTGAAATTCTGTCGCTGGTGGGGGGATCCGGTACGGGTAAAACGGTTTTGCTGCGGCAGATGCTGGGGCTGACGCAGCCAACGCGTGGCGAGATTCGGGTGCTTGGTCGCCCGGTGGCGGCACTGGCGCAAAAGGGCGCAGCTGCGCACATCGGCATGTTGTTTCAGCATGGAGCGCTTTTTTCTGCCTTCACGGTGCTGGAGAACATCGCCTTTCCGCTGCGCGAATTGAAAGTGTTCCCGCCCTCCTTCATTCAGGAGGCCGCGATGATCAAGCTGCGGATGGTCGGGCTGGAAGCCGATGCGGCTGACAAGATGCCGAGCCAGTTGTCGGGCGGCATGGTCAAGCGGGTCGCATTGGCACGGGCGCTCATCATGGACCCGCCACTGTTGTTGCTTGATGAGCCGACCGCCGGCCTGGACCCGGAGAGCGCCGATGGTCTGTGTGAGTTGCTGCGAGCGATGCACCGGGACATGGGCTTGACGGTGGTCATGGTGACACACGATTTGGATACGATTTTTGAGCTGAGCACCCGCATTGCTGTGCTGGCCGACCGCAAGGTCATCGTCACCGGCACACCGCAAGAGGTGCTGGCTTTTGATCATCCCTTCGTTCACGACTTTTTTCTGGGCGAGCGCGGCCGTCGCGCAGTCGCTGCGCTGCCGCCCTCGGCATCTGCCTGATTCACGCCCTTTGTCATAACTTTGTTGATAGACCCGAAAGACACTTCATGGAAAACAAAGCCCACGCGCTAGCCGCCGGCACGTTTGTGCTGGCCTTGATGGCACTGCTGGTTGCGATGGCCGTTTGGCTCACGCGTGACAAAGGTGAGCGCCATCTCTACGATATTTCTACTGCGCAAGCCATTTCTGGTTTGCAGGCGCAAGCGGCCGTGCGTTTTCGAGGCGTACCGGTCGGCAAGGTTGAATCCATCGGCTTTGACCCCGGCTCTCCGGGGCAGGTGCTGGTGCGGATATCGGTTGATGTGAACACACCGATCACGCGCAGTACATTTGCCATCATCACCGCGCAGGGTGTGACGGGTCTGGGTTTCATACAACTTGATGATGATGCCCCCCAGGCAGAGCGGCTGGTCGCTAATGATGCGCACCCACCCCGCATTCCACTACGACCCGGCGTGGTCGATCAATTGCTCCAGCAGTCCGCGACCATCCTGGGGCAGGTTCAGCAGGTCAGCGCCGGGCTGACCCACTTGATCAGCCCCGACAACCAAGCCTCGGTGCAGACAGCCATCACCCAAATTGGCTCCGCCGCTGGCAGTGTCAGCCAGCTGGCGGCAGCGCTGCGTCCAACGCTGGCGACGCTGCCAGCTTTGTCGCGTCAAAGCAGCCAGACCCTGCAGTCCTTGCAAACAGCGGCCGGTGACATCAGTGTTGCCGCGACGCAGATGGGCGAAGCCAGCACGACCTTGGTCCGCACCATCGACACGTTTGGCACAGCGACCTTGCCCAAATTGGGTGATGTGGCGGACGAAACCATGCTGACCATGCGGCAATTACGGCGTGCCGTCAATGCGGTGGATGAGAATCCGCAAGCCTTGATTTTCGGCAGCGGAGCGCCCGCTCCTGGGCCTGGTGAAGCTGGGTTTAATGCGATGAATCTAATGAAAGTGCAACCATGAGCCAGCGCTATTCGACCGCGTCACGACGCTTTTTTGGCATGCGGTTGACCGCACCGCTGTTGATGTTGGGTTTGAGCGCCTGCGGTAGTTTGCCGACCCGACCTGTGCGCGCCGCGGTGTTTGACTTTGGTCCCGGTGCGCTGGACGCACCGACACTGACGCAGCCGCTGGGGCTGCCGTTACTGGCGTTGGCCGATGTAAAAGTCAGCAATGGTGCGCTTGATAAATTGGCCGTCCTGTATCGGCTCGGGTATGCCGATGCGCAGCAACTCCGGCCTTACGCACTGGCCCACTGGAGCATGCCGGCTGCGGGCTTGGTGCAGCAGCAACTGCGCCAGATATTGAGCCAGCAGTATGCCGTGGTGCCGGCTGGCGAAGGCGCCGCCATGACGCGCGAACAAGGCAAGTTGCCGTTGGTATTGCAGGTGGAACTTGAGGAATTCAGTCACTTTTTTGAGTCACCCACAGTGAGCTTCGGCTTGCTGCGGCTGCGCGCCACGTTGATCGAAAACACGTCCGTGGGTGCCAAGGTTCTGGCGCAGCGGCAAGTGCTGTCACGCCAACCTGCGAGCACACCTGATGCGCACGGCGGTGTCCGCGCATTGGGCGCGGCGACGGACGCCGCTGCGCGTGAGTTGGCGACTTGGCTAGCGCAGAGGGAGGTTTCGCGCTGAAAGATAGATTCAGACGCGACAAGTGATCGCTCTAATTAGGGACAAGGCAAGCCATCGAGCATCAATGTGCGATCCGGGTTACAAACCCGGTGAATGAATCAACGCACATCACAGCCTTCTGACTGCCAAGGAGACATCATTTGACGACCACGATTGACTATTACTTCTCGCCACAAAGCCCGTGGACTTACTTCGGCCACGCACGCTTTACCGACATGGCCCGAAAAGCAGGCGCTACAGTGCGCGCTCTGCCAGTGGACTACAGCAAGGTGTTTCCGATTTCTGGCGGCTTACCACTGGGCAAGCGAGCGCCGCAGCGGCAAGCTTACCGTTTGATGGAGCTCAAACGTTTCAGTGAGAGTTTGCAGTTACCGCTGAACATCAAGCCGGCTTTTTTTCCTGTGGTGGGCGACGATGCGGCGCGTCTCATCATTGCAGTTGACCTGCAAGACGGTGCTGATGTGGCGATGCGTTTGAGTGGTGCTGTGTTCAAGGCCGTCTGGGCCGAAGAGCGCAACATTGCCGATGCCGCCGTGTTGGCACAATTGCTCAAGGAGCAAGGCTTGAGCGCGGAACGACTGGCGCAATCGCGCAGCCCTGACGTGCAGCAGCGTTACGAAGCCAACACGCTGCAAGCCATCGAAGCCGGGGTGTTTGGCGCGCCGAGTTACGTGATCGACGGCGAGATTTTTTGGGGCCAAGACAGGCTCGAGTTTGTCGCGAAAAAACTCGCGACAAAATAATTCAATCAACCAATCCATCACAGGAGAAAACTTCATGGGTCAATTCATCACTCTCACAGCCGCTGACGGCGTCAAGCTACCCGCTTACCTTGCCGAACCCGCGGGCAAGCCCAAGGGCGCAGTGGTCGTCGTGCAAGAAATATTTGGCGTTAACTCGCATATTCGTAACGTTGCTGATGGCTACGCAGCGGCCGGTTATCTGTCCGTCGCACCCGCTACATTTCATCGCGTGCAACCTGATGTGGACCTGGGTTACAGCGAAGCCGACATGGGCACCGGATTCGGCTTTAAGACGGCCGTCGATGCTTTACCTGTACCTGGTGTGATGCAAGATATTAAGGCGGCGATTGACTACGCCCGCAATGGCGCAGCGGGTGGCAAAGTCGGCATCGTGGGTTATTGCTGGGGTGGCCTGTTGACTTGGCGTTCTGCCTGCGCACTGAGCGGCCTGAGCGCTGTGGTTTGCTATTACGGCGGTGGTATGACTACAGCCGAAGAATCAGCACGTCAGCCGACATGCCCGGTGCTGGCTCACTTCGGCAACCAAGACCATTGGATTCCGCTCGACACAGTCGACGCTTTCAAACTGGCACACCCTGAAGTCCAGGTGCATGTCTATGAAGCCAATCACGGTTTCAACTGCGACCAGCGTGGTTCTTACAACGAAGCCGCTGCCAAGTTGGCGCTCGAACGCACGCATGCGTTTTTCGCCAAACAATTAGCTTAGTATTTGCGGGCCAAATATCGCTTGCGCCATAGCACCAAGACCGCTACGACGATTAGAAAAATCATGCAAGCCAGCGTCCACCAAAAGCCGGTGATGGTGTGAATGATCGGCATGAACTCAAAGTTCATGCCGAAGAAACCTGTGATCAAATTCAGCGGCAAAAAGATCGCTGTGAGCGCGGTCAGGGTGCGCATGATGTCGTTGGTGCGGTTGCTCTGAACCGAAAAATGCATCTGCACGGCGGTCTCGGCACTTTGCTCCATGCGCCGCACATGGTGCACCACGCGTTCGATGTGTTCGAGCACATCGCGTGAGCGTACCTTGAGCAGTTCACGTTCGCGCTGTAGCGCGGGCGTGGTGCCTTCGGGCCAGGTCTCGATCGAGTCGACCCAGTCTTGCAGTGCCGAGCGTTGGTCTTCGCAAATTTCGTCGAGGTGGTGCAAGGTCAGTCGGGCATCGAGCACCGAGCTCCAGTTGTTGAAGCGGGCGCTGGGTTTGAGCAACTCAGACTGCCAATGGTCCATCTGCCGAGTGAGGTCCCGGCGCAGTTCCAGATAACCGTCGACCATCAGGTTGACGACGCGCAGCATCAGATCGGCTGGGCTGGTCGGCAACTTGACACCCGCTGCACGGGACTCTGCGCTGCTGGCGTTGAGCAGTCTGAGTGCATAAGCATCGCGCACGTTGCAGTCGGTCGGGTGAACCGTCAGCAGCACTTCATCAAACACGGCAAAGGCCACCGGGCTGGTGTCGATACGCCGTAGCACGGGCGGTCCACTTTGTCGTTTGTTTTTCAAACCCAGGGGTTCTGCATCAGCACTGCGCGCCGCCAAACGGCGAAACACCAGAACATCGTATTGCGAGGTGTAGTCGTAGTGCGACGGCAACTGTTGGTTGAGCAAATCCAAGACATGCAAGTCCACCAGCTGGGTGCCGGTCAGACCTTGCAGCGCGGCTTGAAGATCAGCTTGTCGGGCCTCGAATTCTGGCCTCGTGCAGGCGATCCAGATGAAGCCCTGTGTTGTGGGCGCCAATGCGGGCGTGTCAGGCAGTGCATCGGTCTCAACGACCTTGCCGGCAGCGATATGAAAAACCCGCATCGCAGCCGATCAGCCTTGATGCAGTTTGCGTGCAGCGTCGATGGCGAAGTAGGTCAGCACGCCATCAGCACCGGCGCGTTTGAAGGCCAGCAGGCTTTCCATCATCACCGCATCGTGGTCCAGCCAGCCGTTCAGTGCAGCCGCTTTGAGCATGGCGTATTCACCGCTGACTTGGTAGGCAAAGGTTGGAATCTTGAATTCGTCTTTGACGCGGCGAACCACGTCGAGGTAGGGCATGCCGGGTTTGACCATGACCATGTCGGCGCCTTCAGCGATGTCCAGCGCGACTTCGCGCAGGGCTTCGTCGCTGTTACCGGGGTCCATTTGATAGACCTTTTTGTCTGCCTTGCCCAGGTTGCCGGCCGAGCCGACAGCGTCGCGAAACGGGCCGTAAAAAGCGCTGGCGTACTTGGCGCTGTAGGCCATGATGCGGGTGTGAATCAAGTGGCTTGACTCCAGCGCTGTGCGAATCGCGGCGATGCGGCCGTCCATCATGTCGCTGGGCGCGACGATGTCGACGCCGGCTTCAGCCTGCGTCAGTGCTTGCTGCACCAACACGGTCACGGTCTCGTCGTTGAGGATGTAGCCGTTCTCGCCAAGCAGGCCGTCTTGGCCGTGGCTGGTGTAGGGGTCGAGCGCGACGTCGGTCATCACGCCCAGTTCGGGGAAGCGTTGTTTCAGTTCGCGCACCACCCGCGGGATCAAGCCGCCCGGGTTCAGGGCTTCGCGGCCATCGATGGTTTTCAGGGCCGGATCAATCACGGGGAACAGTGCCATCACCGGAATCCCCAGCTTGACACATTCTTCGGCCACCGGTAACAGCAGGTCTAAGCTCAGTCGCTCAACGCCGGGCATGGAGCCAATCGGCTCGCGACGTTGCCGGCCGTCGGTGACGAAGACCGGGTAAATCAGGTCGTTCGGCGTCAAGGCATTTTCACGCACCAAGTTGCGGGTGAAGCTGTCGTGGCGAAGGCGGCGGGGCCGGCCAAGTGGGAAGGGTGCGAATGGGGTCATACGCAAATTGTGCCAAATGTTTGATCCGACCGTACGTAGTATTCCGCAGTCTGACGGTTGAAGTGCCACCTTAGAATTATTGTGTGCAGTGGCTGAAAGGTGCTGCGCCCCGCTTTCCTCCCTTAGCGGGAGCCTTGCGTGGCAACACAAAAAGGCTTTAGCCGCCCGGCTGGCCACGTGCCATGCCGGGCATTTTTTTGCCTGTTTTGGACGGGCCCGGCGCTACACTCGACCTCATGCTTTGGGTCAAATCCTTCCACATCGTTTTCGTCGCCAGCTGGTTCGCCGGTCTTTTTTATTTGCCGCGAATTTTTGTGAACTTGGCGATGGTGCCTGCTGGCAGCGTGGCCGAGCGCGAGCGCTTGTTGTTAATGGCGAAGAAACTACTGCGCTTCACCACGGTGTTGGCGTTTCCGGCTCTCGGCTTCGGCGCTTGGCTTTGGATGCTGAACTTCGATGCGTTTAATCAGGGTTGGATGCACACCAAACTGGTGGTGGTGGTGGTGGCCATCGGTTATCACCACAGCTGCGCACGGATGCTGTCCCGTTTTGAAGATCACCGCAACACGCGCAGCCACGTTTGGTGGCGCTGGTACAACGAATTGCCGGTCTTGCTGCTGGTCGCTGCCGTGGTGTTGGTGGTGGTCAAGCCTTGGCAGGGCTGATACTGCATTTGGTATTGATCTGTGAGCCCTGATAAGCATCAAACGTCGGCTTGGCCTTTGGCCCTAGCGACCGTCTGCCTTGTCGTCTACGCCAGCCTTTATCCCTTCACGGATTGGCGTGACCAAGGCCTCTCGCCTTTCATGTTCCTGAATGCGCCGTTGCCACGCTATTGGACCAGCTTTGACAGCGGCATTAATTTGCTGGGTTACGCACCCCTTGGATTTTTACTGGCGCTCGCAGCGCTCAGAAGCGGGCGCACTGCGCACGCTGTCAGTATCGCTACGTTGGTTGGCGCAGTTTTGTCCTTGTCCATGGAGACTTTGCAGAGTTTTCTGCCATCACGCGTGCCTTCAAATGTTGATTTCGTGCTGAACGCTCTGGGTGCCTGGTTGGGCGCTTGCAGTGCCAGCCTGCTAGAGAAAATGGGCGTGTTACAGCGTTGGAATGATTTTCGGGCGCGCTGGTTTGCCCGCGATGCGCGCGGCGCGCTGGTCTTGTTGGCGCTGTGGCCGGCAGCGTTGCTGTTTCCGGTGTCGGTGCCGCTGGGCTTGGGGCAAGTCTTTGAACGACTCGAGCTGCTGATGGCGGACGCATTGCAAGACACGCCTTTCCTGGACTGGTTGCCGGTGCGAGACATAGAGCTACAGCCCATTCTGCCTGGCGCTGCGATGGTCGTGGTGGCGCTGGGTGGGTTGGCCCCGTGCTTGATCGGCTATGGCGTGATTCGGGGCCTCGCACACCGGGTGTCATTCATGCTGCTGCTGCTGTTGACGGGTGTCTTTTTCACTGCGTTGTCGGCGGCATTCAGCTACGGCCCGGACCATGCGTGGGCCTGGTTAGATGTGCCGGCGCTCACCGGCCTCATCGCTGCCGCGCTGCTCATGCTGTTGACGTTGTGGCTGCCTTCCGGCATGGCCAGCGTGTTGGCGCTGTTGGCGTTGGCGGTGCAACTGACTTTGCTGAATCAGGCACCCGAGAGTCCCTACTTGTCGCACACGCTTCAAATTTGGGAACAAGGCCGGTTCATCCGTTTCAACGGATTGGCACAGTGGCTGGGCTGGCTGTGGCCATTTGCGGCGCTAGGCTATGTCCTGCTGCGGGTACTGCAAACCGAAGACCGCGAAGCGTCATTAGAAGATGAAACCGTAAAATCAGCAGATGACCCAAGATCGCCTTCCGCCTGAAGCGGACACCTCACCAGATTCTTACTATCAGCGCCACATTTTCTTTTGCCTGAATGAGCGGCGCAATGGTGAAGAAGCTTGTGCCAATCACCGCGCCCAAGAGGCCTTTGACCGCTGTAAGTCGCAGGTCAAGGCGGCCGGTTTGTCCGGCCCCGGCCAAGTGCGTGTCAACAAAGCCGGTTGCCTAGACCGCTGTGCCGCAGGGCCTGTTGTCGTGGTCTACCCCGAAGCGGTCTGGTACAGCTATGTTGATACGCAAGACATTGACGAAATTGTCGAATCCCATCTTAAAAACGGCCAAGTGGTTGAACGACTGCTGACGCCGCCGCATCTTGGCCGCTGAAGTTTTCAAGCTTTGTTTGCTATTGCCCTGACCGAGAGCTCGACGTGAACGTACACACTCAAAAATCAACGATTCAAGGCCCTGCCGGCGAGATTGAAATGGCGCTGGACCTGCCGGCTGAAGCTTCCAAGGGCGTGGTGGTGATCGCTCACCCGCATCCGCTCTTTGGTGGAACATTGGACAACAAGGTGGTGCAGACGCTGGCGCGTGCTTTTACCCAATGCGGCTGGACGGCCGTGCGGTTTAATTTCAGAGGCGTCGGCGGCAGCGCTGGCACGCATGACGACGGCCGCGGTGAGCTCGATGACCTGCTGACCGTGGTGCAACATGCCGCACCTACCGGCCAGCTGGCCTTGGCCGGCTTTTCTTTTGGCGCCTTCGTGACGGCAAACGCTTTTGCGACGCTGCACACTGAGCGCGAGCTTGATGCGTTGGTGCTGGTCGGCGTTGCCGCCAGTCGCTTCAGCGTAGCGCCAATTCCGGCCGAGGCGCACGCTAAAACGCTGGTGATTCACGGTGAGCAAGACGATACCGTGCCGCTGGCAGCGGCCTTGGATTGGGCGCGGCCGCAGATACTTCCTGTGACAGTCGTCCCCGGCGTAGGGCATTTCTTTCATGGACAATTGCCACTGCTGAAGAGTTTAGTGCTACGACACCTGGGTCAAGGTCCAACTTGACCTGCAACTGAAAGTGACACTTCTGCGTGCCAAGCGCCGCCAGCTGCTTACTTTTCAATTTCTTTTGATCCCCATTTCACGTCGACACAGACGAGTAAGCCCTTTATGCATCGATTGACACGCTCCCTCGGTCGCGCCACCACCGCCCTGATTCTTTTCATCTCACAAGGCTTTTTGGTCGTGGCGCAAGCTCAAGTGCCGCAACCTCCTGAAGTGGCTGCACGCTCTTATTTGGTGCTTGACGTCACGGCCAACCAGATCTTGGCCGCGAAAGACATTGACTCCCCTGTTGAGCCGGCCTCGCTCACCAAGCTCATGTCGGCGTACTTGGTGTTTGATGCGCTCAAATCCAAAAAAATAGACCTCAAGCAAACCTTTGGCGTCAGTGAGCGGGCCTGGAAAATGCCAGGCTCCCGCATGTTCATTGACCCGAAGATGCAGGTTCCCGTGGAAGACCTCGTCAAGGGCATGATCATTCAGTCCGGCAATGACGCGACCGTCGCGCTGGCTGAAGGCGTGGGCGGCAGCGTAGAGCGTTTTGTGCAGCTGATGAATGAGCGTGCCAAGATTTTGGGCATGAAATCGACCAGTTACACCAACCCGGAAGGTTTGACCGAGCCGGGCCACACCACCACAGCACGTGATCTGAGCGTTTTGGCGACGCGACTGATACATGATTTTCCGGAGTACACCGGGTACTACGCACAGAAGAAATACCGCTATCCCGGCACGCCAGCTGCAAACGACTCCAACCGCAATCTTTTGTTGTTCCGCGATCCAACGGTGGATGGCCTGAAAACCGGCCATACCAACGCAGCTGGTTATTGCCTGATCGCGACGGCTAAACGTGACTTTCCTAATTTGGGCGCCAACAACGCACCCGGCGGACGCCGCATTTTGACGATCATTCTGGGTGCGGCGAGTGAGAATGCGCGCGCCACAGAAGCTCAAAAACTGTTGAATTGGGGTTACACCGCATTCGAGGCCGTCAAGCTGTTCGATGCCGGTCAGGCTGTGGTTTCGCCCAAGGTCTGGAAAGGCAAGGCTAGCGTCGTCAAGCTTGGCCGCGCAGAGGCCATCGTAGTGGCAGTGCCGGCCGGCAGCGGCGGCAATTTAAAAACCCAAGTGGCACGACCCGATCCGCTGGTTGCTCCTTTTGCGCGCTGGCAGCCCATGGGTACGCTCAAGGTCACTACCGGTAACGATGTCGTGGTGGCCGAAGTGCCGCTGATGGCGCTCGAAGCCGTAGAAGAGTCTGGTGTTCTGGGCCGAGCTTGGGATTCGGTTCGCTTGTGGATCAAATAACGACCCGCAAAAGCCTTCTTTACAGCCGTCAATCTGTGCTGCTACACTAGAAGGCTTTCCGGAAATTCCGGAGGGATGCACGTTTTCAAGTTTTCACGTACTTGTTGCGAGTATCAAGTCAGTTCAATTTCAGACGTTTAGGGACGTTTTTACATGCCAACCATTAATCAGCTAGTGCGCCAGGGGCGCGAGGTCGAAAAGATCAAATCGAAGAGTCCTGCGATGCAGAACTCGCCACAGCGCCGCGGCGTGTGCACACGCGTGTACACGACAACGCCTAAGAAGCCAAACTCCGCTCTGCGTAAAGTCGCCAAAGTGCGCCTGACCAACGGATTTGAAATCATCTCCTACATTGGCGGCGAAGGCCACAACCTGCAGGAACACAGCGTGGTGCTGGTTCGTGGCGGTCGTGTCAAAGACTTGCCAGGTGTGCGTTACCACATCGTGCGTGGTTCGCTCGACTTGCAAGGCGTGAAAGATCGCAAGCAGTCGCGCTCCAAGTACGGCGCGAAAAAGCCAAAGGTCAAATAAGCCAATAGGGCTTGACCGGTTCGGTCTGCGCAAGCAGTGTCCGCGCCAAAAGCGCTTGCAAATGGTTTGCAAATGTCTTTGAAAAACAAGGTGCTCCCCTCGCCCTGGCCGGTGTTGTGAGCGAAGTGACCCAAGCGCAAATAGTTGTGCCGGTCGAGTAAGTGAGAGCTGAATAGTTCTCGCGGTGTTGCCCCAAGATGTCTTGGTGTGGTGCCAACTGAAGCAAAGAGGTGAAAAAATGCCACGTCGTCGCGAAGTCCCTAAACGTGAAATTCTTCCTGATCCAAAATTTGGCGATGTCGATCTCGCCAAGTTCATGAACGTGATCATGCAAGGCGGCAAAAAGGCCGTCGCAGAGCGCATCATTTATGGCGCGCTCGAATTTATCGAGAAAAAGAACCCGGGCAAAGACCCACTCGAGGCTTTCCACATGGCTATTGGCAACATCAAGCCAATGGTTGAAGTGAAGTCCCGTCGTGTCGGTGGTGCCAACTACCAAGTGCCGGTTGAGGTTCGTCCTGTGCGTCGTATGGCTTTGGCTATGCGTTGGCTCAAAGAGGCCGCCAAAAAGCGTGGTGAAAAGTCCATGTCTTTGCGTCTGGCCAACGAGCTGATGGAAGCGACCGAAGGCCGTGGCGGCGCCATGAAAAAGCGTGACGAAGTTCACCGCATGGCCGAAGCCAACAAGGCCTTCAGCCACTTCCGCTTCTAAAGTCGACTGCCATGTTGACTACGCGAATTTGACGCGTTGCCCGAAGGCCTGAGGCGCGCGATGCGTCTTCAGGTCTGACGGTTCAACCCCAAATCTCTGTCGGTTGCGCACACAAGGTGCATCCGGCAGACGCGCAGTGAAAACATGAACCATGTTTTAGCTACGAATCTTGTTCGTTCATCGAACTGAAAGAAATTTATGTCTCGCGCTACCCCCATTGAAAACTACCGAAATATCGGCATTTCCGCGCACATTGATGCCGGCAAAACCACGACGACCGAGCGCGTCCTTTTTTACACGGGCGTGAATCACAAAATTGGTGAAGTTCACGACGGTGCTGCCACCATGGATTGGATGGAGCAAGAGCAAGAGCGCGGTATCACGATCACTTCGGCTGCCACGACTTGTTTCTGGAAAGGCATGGACAAGTCCTTGCCCGAGCACCGCATCAATATCATTGACACTCCTGGCCACGTTGACTTCACGATTGAAGTTGAGCGTTCTATGCGCGTGCTGGACGGCGCTTGCATGGTTTACTGCGCTGTGGGTGGCGTTCAGCCCCA
>CANCCE010000021.1 GCA_947374505.1 Comamonadaceae bacterium
TATTGGCGGTGGTCGTCATGGGCATTCTCATTGGATTTTTAGGAGATCACGAAAGGGAGAGACGCTTATTTCCAGAGCGATCAAACTCTGCTAGCGTGTGCACAGCCCCTTATTTTGACAGCTAACCCAACAGGGCCCTGACATGACCATTCCAAACCACATGAACGTCCGCATTGAGAACGACAGCTTCGGTGCCATTGACGTGCCGGCTGACCGGCTCTGGGGCGCGCAGACTCAGCGTTCCCTGCATCATTTCGACATCTCTGGCGAGCGC
Source organism: Comamonadaceae bacterium (assembly GCA_947374505.1). Taxonomy (GTDB): domain Bacteria; phylum Pseudomonadota; class Gammaproteobacteria; order Burkholderiales; family Burkholderiaceae_C; genus Polaromonas. Next base: position 275 of record CANCCE010000021.1, read on the forward strand.
CAGCCGAAGGAATTGATTGACGCGCTGGCGCTGGTCAAGCACGCCTCGGCTTTCGTCAACCTCTCGCTCGGCCTGTTGCCTGGTGACAAGGCGCAAGCCATCATGGCGGCGGCCGAAGAAGTCCGGGCAGGGCACTTGCCGCATGAGTTTCCGCTGGTGGTGTGGCAGACCGGCTCCGGTACGCAAACCAATATGAACATGAACGAGGTGCTGGCCAATCGGGCCAGCGAATTGCTGGGCGGTGAGCGCGGGATTCGGCGCCGGGTGCATCCGAACGATGACGTGAACCGCAGCCAATCGTCGAATGACGTCTTCCCGACGGCCATGCATGTGGCTGCAGTCGTCGCCATCAGCCAACAATTGTTGCCAGCGCTGGCCGAGTTACGGGCCACGCTGGACGCCAAAGCGCAGGCTTTTGCCGGCATCGTCAAAATCGGCCGCACCCATTTGCAAGACGCCACGCCGCTGACGCTGGGGCAAGAGTTTTCAGGCTACGTTTCGCAACTGGCGCATGGTGAGCAGCATGTGCGCGCCGCCTTGCCGCATGTGTGTGAACTGGCCTTGGGCGGCACAGCCGTAGGCACAGGCTTGAATGCGCCGCCTGGCTATGCTGAAAAAGCCGCCGCTGAATTGGCGCGTTTGACGGGTTTGCCTTTCGTCACCGCGCCGAATAAGTTTGAGGCGCTGGCCTCGGCCGATGCGCTTGTTCATGCGCATGGCGCGCTCAAAACGCTGGCCGCCAGTCTGATGAAAATCGCCAACGATGTGCGCTGGCTGGCCAGTGGGCCGCGCAGTGGTTTGGGTGAACTCAACATCCCTGAAAACGAACCGGGGTCGTCGATCATGCCGGGCAAAGTGAATCCGACCCAATGCGAGGCGTTGACGATGCTCTGCTGCCAAGTCTTTGGCAATGATGTGGCCATCAACATGGGTGGCGCTTCAGGGAACTTTGAGTTGAATGTGTTCCGTCCGCTGATTGCGCATAACTTTTTGCAGAGCGTGCGTTTGCTGGCTGACGGCCTGAAAAGCTTCAACGTGCATTGCGCTGTCGGTATTGAGCCAAACCATGAACGCATTGACGCGCTGCTGAGTCAGTCACTGATGCTGGTGACCGCGCTGAACCCGTACATTGGCTACGACAAAGCCGCCTTGATCGCCAAGAAAGCGTATCAAGACGGCAGCACGCTGCGCGAAGCCGCGTTGGCCTCGGGTGATGTGACGGGTGAGCAGTTTGACGCTTGGGTTCGACCGGCAGAGATGGTCGGCAACAGCGGCCGCTGAGGCCCACTCAGAGTTTGCTGGGCTTGCGGTTCTTGCGGCGTTCAGGCACAGCGTCTTCCGGTGGCTTCGCTCTGCCTGGCAAGCGCAGATGCAGCGCTGCCTGCGCCATCATGTTGGCTGACACGGGCGCCGTCAAAAACACAAACAGCGTGATCAGCAGTTCGGCGAAGCCAGCCCGGCCGTGTGCGGCCGAGACAATCATGCTGGCCAGCAAAATGCTGCCGACGCCCAAGGTCGAGGCCTTGGTCGGGCCATGCAGTCGCATGTAAAAGTCCGGCAGACGAATGAGGCCAACAGCGCCCACCAGTAGAAAGAATGAGGCGATTAACAGCAACCCAGCTGCCAGCCATTCGGTCATGGAAATCAAAGTCATACCAGCCATGTGTGTTGTCCCTCGCTCATTCGATGACGTCGCCGCGCGTCAGGTAGCGGGCCATCGCCACCGTTGATGCAAAGCCCAGCATGGCGACCAGCAGTGCCGCTTCAAACAGCATGGGTGTGTCGAGTCGGATGCCCAGAAGCACAATCAGTGCCACGGCGTTGATATAAAGCGTATCAATCGCCAGCACCCGGTCGACGCTGTGCGGACCGAAGATCAGTCGCCAGCCGCAGGGCAACAGTGCCAACGACACCGCCACGATAGCGATGTTCAGCGCCATTTCAAGTGCAACAGTGCTCATGCTTTATCTCCCTGTGAGTTGTCATTAGCCTCGCCAAAAATGATCATCAGCGGGCGCTCGTAACGTTGTTGAATGTCGGCGGCCATTTGCAATGGATCACTGCAGTCCAGAGCATGGACCAGGATGTAGTGCCGCTCTTCGTCGATGCTCGCGGACACCGTGCCGGGCGTGGTGGTGATGATGCTGGCCAGCAGCGAAATCGCCGTGGGATGCTGGAGTTGCAAAGGCACGCGTACCCAAGCCGGTTGAGGCCGCGACATCGGGCCGAGCACCAGCTTGGCCACGGTGATGTTGGACGTCACGATATCGACCAAGACCACCAACGCCAGGCGCAGCGCTGGAAGCATGTGAATCGCCGGTGCTGGCGGCAGCAGTGGGTGCAGTAGTCGCGGTACGACCAAGCCCATCAGCGCGGCCGACAGCAGGTGAACCGGTGCTAATGTGTGTTGCAAGAGCAACCAGCTCACAGCCAGCAGGGCCGACAGCCACGGGTGAGCAAGCCAGGGTGTCTTTTTCATGGCTGGCCTCCTGATCCTGCATGAGGCAAGATGACTTCACCTTCGCCGCCGCGGTAAGGGCGTGTGGTTTCGGCCGCAGTGCCGCCCAGCGGTCCGAGCACCGCTTTGGCGTAGGCAGCGTGATCGGCTAGTTGGGCGGAAGCCGCATCGGTGTAGCGCTTCATCGGTGAAGCGCCTGCCGCCAGCATCAGGCCCAGCGCTAGCAGGGCGAAGGTGGATGCCATCGTGCGCGTGCTGAAACCAGATGCGCCAGATGAACTGGACCGCGTGGGCGTTGACGGTTCAGGTAGGACGTTCCAAAACAAAATGCTGCCGGCACGGGCCAGCCCGATCAGCGTCAGAAAACTGGCCCCCAGAACGACTGACCAGAACCAGATCTGCGCAGAGCTGCTACTGGCACTTTGCAAGATCATCAGCTTGCCTAAGAAGCCGGGCAGAGGGGGCAGGCCGGCTACGGACGCGGCGGCGAGCAAGGTCATCAGGCCGAGCGCGACAGGTTGTGCTACGGCGGTAGCGGGCAGCAGCGTGTCTTTGGTCTCGCCACGCTGTGATGCAATCAGCTCCACCAGCAAAAAGAGCGCGGCCACCACCAGCGTGCTGTGCACCATGTAGTAGAGCGCCGCTGCCAGCGATGCCGTGGTGAACAAGCCCACACTGGCCAAAATAACGCCAACCGATGAAATGGTCAGGTACGCCACCATCCGCGCAAAACTGCGAGCGGCCAGCGCGCCCAACACCCCCAGAACGCAGGAGATCAGTGCGACCGGCAAGAGCCAGGGTTCCACGACCATCGCCGCATGGCCCGCACCTTCACCAAAAATCCCAATGTGCACGCGGATGATGCTGTACACGCCGACTTTGGTCATGATGGCGAAGAGCGCTGCGACGGGCGCACTGGCCACACCGTAGGCGCTTGGCAACCACAGGTACAGTGGCACGATGGCAGCCTTCAAGCCAAAGACCACCAGCAAAAGCATCGCACCGATCTTCAGCAGCACCGCTTCTTCGGCGTTGAGCTTGGCCACTCGCAAGGCTAGGTCAGCCATGTTCAGGGTGCCAGTCAGGCCGTAAATAATCGCCAGCCCGATCAAGAACAAGGCCGAGGCGGCCAAGTTGAGCACCACGTAATGCAGACCAGCCTTGAAGCGCTCAGGCCCTTGGCCGTGCACCAGCAACACGTAAGAGGCGATCAGCAAGATCTCGAAAAAAACAAACAGATTGAACAGATCGCCGGTGATGAAGGCGCCCGACAAACCCATCAACTGAAAGTGAAACAGCGCATGAAAATGCCGGCCGCGCACGTCCCACTTGGCCGTGGCATACCAGAGCACAGGCACGGCGATGGTCCAAGTCAGGGTCAGCATCATGGCGCTCAGTCGGTCGACCACCAGGACAATGCCAAACGGCGCTTGCCAGCCGCCCAGCGGGTAAACCGTCAGTGCACCGGTGTCTGCTTCGGTCATCAGTCGCCAGGCAAAAACAGCGCCCAAGACGACTGACGCCATGCTGAGCAGCCGTTGCAGCGTGGGTTGGGCCTGCAGGTTACGGCCGGAGCCGGTCGAACCCATGCCATCGCCCAACAGAAGCAGAACCACGGCCGTGAAGAGGGGCAGCAGGACCGGCAACACCGGCAGATGGGCTGAGAAAAAAGTGGAGAGAAACCCGGTGATCATGTGCGGTCCCGTGTTTCTGGCGTCTTGCCTGCTGCTTGTCCATCGACGTGGTCGGAGCCGGTTTCATGGCGACTGCGCAAAGCCAATTCGATGACGAAGCCGGTGGTGGCAAAACCGATGACGATGGCAGTCAACACCAGCGCTTGCGGCAAGGGGTCGGCAACGCGGCCACCGGCCGAAAGGATGGGTGCGGCGTCTTGCCAAAGGCGGCCCATCGCAAAGATGAAGACATTGACGGCGTAGCCTAGCAGGCTCAGACCCAAGACCACCGGCCAAGTGCGGCCGCGCAAGATCAGGTAAATGCCGGCGGCGGTGACGGCGCCAATGCCGCTGGCGACCAAAAACTCAAGGCTCATCATGACTGTTTCTCCTTGAGCTCAGAAGCTAGCGCTGGTTCGCGTGTGACGGCACCCAGCGTCGACAGCGTCAGCAAGGTCGCGCCGACCACGGTGATGTAAACGCCCAAGTCAAACAGGGCGGCGGTAGCCAGTGGCAACGAACCCAGCAAGGGCACATCGGGACTGCCGTGCGCACTGGTCAGAAAGGGCTGGCCGAAGAAGAAAGCGCCAACACCGGTGAGTCCGGCAATGCCTAGTCCGATGCCGATCCAGCGCACGAAGCGGCGTCCGCCATCGGCGCGCAGCAGGGCTTCGGCACGCGACTGGCCGTTGGCCATGTATTGCATCACCAGCGTGACCGCCGTGATCAGCCCGGCGATGAAGCCGCCACCAGGCTGGTTGTGGCCGCGCATGAAGATGTACAGCGTGACGACCAGCGCCATCGGCAGCAGCACGCGAGCAGCGACGCGCAGCATCAGTGGCTGGCTGGCAAAAGTCCAGGCAGAACCGGCAGCGTCCACCGCTGGCCGTCGTGTGTGCATGCCGTCCATGAGGGCCAGCACGCCAATGGCGGCGATGCCCAGCACGGTGATTTCGCCGAAGGTGTCATAGCCCCGGAAGTCCACCAGAATCACATTGACGGCGTTGGTGCCACCGCCCGCCACGGCGGCATGGTTCAGGAAGTACCAAGAGATCGAGTCGTGGTCGCGTGTCAGCATGACCCAGGCCAGCCACGCCATGCTCGCACCGATGGCCAAGGCCAGCGACGCGTCACGCAGCTTGCGTGGAACAGAGGACTCGTGCGGTGTTTGTCGCGGCAGCAGCGCTAAGCCCATCAGCAGCAGAACTGTGGCGACGACATCGACCGTCAGCTGCGTCAATGCCAAGTCAGGCGCTGAAAAACTGACGAAGCTCAGCGACGTCACCAAACCGACCGCGCCGGCCACCACCACCGACTGAAAGCGCTCATGGTGGCGTAGCACCAGCCACAGGCAGGCCGCCAACAACAGCGCCCAGATCACCACGGCAGGCAGAGAGATGGGCAGCAGGGTGCGCGTGCCAGTACCCGGAACGTCGGAAACTTGTCCCCACAGCACGGCGGCACCGGTGGCCAGTGCGGCCATGAACATCCAAGCCAGGTAGCGCTGGAGCGATGCGTTTTCTAGTTGTTGGGTGATCCGCTCAGCGCCTGCAAAGAGTCGCTCGATGCCGCGTGTGAACAGTTTCAGTCCGGTCAGTCGGCCAAACCAGTCCTCGGACTTCAGGTGGTGCAGTCGGCCGCCCTTGGCCAGCAAGGCGTAGACGGCAAAGCCACCACCCAGCGCCAACAGGCTGAGCAACAGCGGCAGGTTCAGGCCGTGCCACAGCGCCAGTTTGAATTCAGGTGCAGGCTGGCCGATCATGGCGCTGCTGGCGGCCCGCACCAGGGGTTCTAAGGTGAGGGATGGCAACACGCCGACCAACAGACAGATGCCAGCCAGCAGGGCCACTGGAGCTTTCATGCCGAAGGGCGGCTCGTGCGGATGCATGTTGGGCATGTCACGCGGCGGGCCGTTGAAAAACACGTCGTGAACAATGCGCACTGAATAGGCTACGCTGAACAACGCGGCGAGTGTCGCCACCAAGGGCACCAGCCAGCGCCAGCCACCGACTTGTACAAAAGCGACGGCTTCGGTCAGAAACATTTCCTTTGACAGGAAACCATTGAACAGTGGCACGCCGGCCATGGCCGCTGCTGCCACCATGGCGAAGGTGGCCGTCCAGGGCATCAGCTCTGCCAGACCACCCAACTTACGCATGTCGCGGGTACCGGTTTCATGGTCGACGATACCGGCCGTCATGAACAAGGCTGCCTTGAAACTGGCGTGGTTCAAGATGTGGAAGATTGCACCGACAGCCGCCAGCGGTGAACCCAATCCGATCAAGAAAGTGATCAGCCCGAGATGGCTGATGGTGGAGTACGCCAGCAAGCCTTTCAGGTCATGCTTGAACAACGCTACGAAGGCGGCAAATGCTAAGGTGACAAGGCCGGTGGTCATGACGATGCCCATGAACATTTCTGTGCCGCCGATGACCGGCGTCAGGCGCGCTAGCAGAAACAAGCCCGCCTTGACCATGGTCGCGGAATGCAAGTAAGCCGACACCGGTGTGGGTGCTGACATGGCCTGCGGCAACCAAATGTGAAACGGGAACTGCGCACTTTTGGTGAAGCAGCCGATCAAAATCAAGATCAGCGCTGCGGGGTAACGCGCGTCGGCCTGAATGAGCGCCACTTGGCCGGCCATCTGGCTGAGCTCAAAGGTGCCCGCGATCTCCCCCAAGAGCAAGAAGCCACCCATCATGGCCAAGCCGCCGCCACCCGTGATGGCCAGCGACATCCGGGCACCGGACCGGGCGGCAGACACATGGTTCCAATAGCCAATCAGCAAAAAAGAAGAGAGGCTGGTGAGTTCCCAAAAGACCAGCAGCAGCAGTAGGTTGTCCGATAGGACAATGCCCAGCATCGACGCCATGAACAGCATCATGGTGCTGAAAAACTTGCCAACTGGATCGACTTGACCCAAATAACTGTGCGCGTACAGAATGATCAGCAGGCCGATGCCGGTGATCAGCAGCCCGAACATCAGCGATAGAGCGTCGAGTTTGAAGCCCAGGTTCAAGCCGATTTCTGGCACCCAGGGTGTGAAGGTTTGGTAAATTTCCCCAGCCAGAATGCTCGGGGCTTGAGAGAGCAACAGCCCCAGACTTGACGCTGTCACGGCAGCCGCCAACCAGGCTGTCCGGCTTCTGTGCCCCGGCGTTTGCTGGGAACCAGACCAAGCGGTCAGCAGGGTACCTGCCAAGAGAGGAAGAAGAATGATGAGTAGGAGCAAAAGCGTCAGAGGAGTTAATTCAAAGGTTCACAATCCGGCATTTTATGTGCCGCCGACGGCCTCTCAGGCTGGTTGGTGCTCAGTGCTCGTCGCGGCTTCGAACCATTAGCTTGTCCGTCAGCGCAATCGCCAAAGCGCTGAGCAAAAAGACAACGTGAATGATGGTTTGCCACATCAACACCTTCAGGTCGTAGTTGGCGGCATTGATGAAGGTTTTTAACAAGTGGATCGAGCTGATGCCAATGATGGCCGTGGCCAGCTTGACTTTCAGCACAGATGCATTGACATGGTTCAACCACTCCGGTTGATCGGGGTGGTCGTCAAGCCGCATGCGGCTGACGAAGGTCTCGTAACCGCCGACGATGACCATGATCAGCAGGTTGGAGATCATGACAACGTCAATCAAGCCCAGCACCACGAGCATGATGACGGTTTCATTGAGCGATGTGATCGCCACATCGGATTTGTAGCCTATGCTGCTGATGAGAGCCTGCAGGGCAGACGGGCTGCCAAAAACAGCCTCGATCAAATGCTTGAGCTCGACCAGGAAGTGAAATACGTAGACCACTTGCGCAGCAATCAGACCAACGTAAAGCGGCAACTGAAGCCAGCGGCTGGCAAATATAAAGCTGGGGATGGGTCGAAGCGGAGTTGATCGAGATAACTTAGAGTCGGACATAGGGCCTTTTTGATTAACCCTAAATTGTAAGAGTTTCACTTCGGCCTTGATAAACGTCTGGGATTTGTAAGATGGCTGACAGTCAGTGGCTTGTAAGTGGCCGGCGCGACATTCAGTCACTGTTTGTATTTATAAAAGTTAGAGAAAAGGAGACTGTTCATGAGTTCAACGCAATCCGCCATCGAGTCCACCTTGATTGAAAACCGGTTTTTCAATCCCGATCCGGCGCTCGCCAAAACTGCCAGCATTCCCAGCATGGCCGCTTACGAGGCGCTGTGCAAAGAAGCCGATACTGATTACGAAGGTTTTTGGGCGCGGCTTGCCCGCGAAAACCTGAGCTGGAAAAAACCCTTCACGCAAACCCTCGACGAGTCGGATGCGCCGTTTTATAAGTGGTTTGCCGATGGTCAGTTGAACGCCTCGTACAACTGCCTGGACCGTCACTTGGGCACGCCAACCGAACACCAAAAAGCCATCATCTTTGAGAGCGATGACGGCAAGGTCACCAATGTCACTTACAAAGAACTGCATGCCAAGGTCTGCCAGTTTGCCAATGCCCTGAAGGGCATGGGCATCCAAAAGGGTGACCGTGTCGTCATCTACATGCCGATGACGGTGGAGGGCGTGGTCGCGATGCAGGCGTGTGCCCGTATCGGCGCAACGCATTCAGTGGTCTTCGGCGGTTTTTCTGCCAAGAGCCTGCAAGAGCGTATTCAGGACGCTGGCGCTGTGGCTGTCATCACGGCCAATTACCAACTGCGCGGCGGCAAAGAATTGCCCCTCAAAGCCATCGTCGACGAAGGTATCGCCATGGGCGGTTGCGAGTCGATCAAGAACGTGATTGTTTACCAGCGCACGTCGACAGTCTGTGCGATGGTGGCTGGTCGCGACAGCCTGATGCATGAGGTCATGGCGAACCAATCGGCGGTTTGCGAGCCTGAGTTCGTCAGCGCTGAACACCCGCTTTTTATTCTTTACACCTCGGGCTCCACCGGCAAACCAAAGGGCGTGCAGCACAGCACCGGTGGCTACTTGCTGTGGGCCAAGCTGACGATGGACTGGACTTTTGACATCAAGCCCCGCGATGTCTTCTGGTGCACGGCAGACATCGGCTGGATCACCGGGCACACCTATGTGGCTTATGGTCCATTGGCGGCAGGTGCCACACAAATCATTTTTGAAGGCATCCCGACGTTCCCGAATGCCGGCCGCTTCTGGCAAATGATTGAGCGTCACAAAGTCACTGTGTTTTACACCGCACCGACGGCGATCCGTTCGCTCATCAAGGCCGCAGAAGCCGACGAAAAAGTCCACCCCCGCAGCTCAGACTTGAGCAGCTTGCGCATCTTGGGATCGGTCGGTGAACCGATCAACCCTGAAGCCTGGATGTGGTACTACAAAAACGTCGGCGGCGAGCGCTGCCCGATTGTCGATACCTTTTGGCAAACCGAAACCGGCGGTCACGTGATCACACCGCTGCCAGGTGCCACACCTTTGGTCCCCGGCAGTTGTACGCTGCCATTGCCTGGCATCATGGCCGCCATCGTCGATGAAGTGGGGGGTGACGTGCCGAATGGTTCGGGTGGCCTGTTGGTCATCAAGCGTCCTTGGCCATCCATGATTCGCACGATCTGGAACGACCCGGAGCGTTTTAAGAAAAGCTACTTCCCACCTGAAATGGGCGGCAAGTATTACTTGGCGGGCGACGGCGCGGTGCGCAGCGAAGACCGCGGTTATTTCCGCATCACGGGTCGTATCGATGACGTGTTGAACGTGTCGGGTCATCGGATGGGCACGATGGAAATTGAGTCGGCACTGGTCGGCCATTCCGCCCTTGTGGCAGAAGCCGCGGTGGTCGGTCGGCCCGATGACGTGACGGGTGAGGCCATCGTCGCCTTTGTCGTGCTCAAACGCTCACGCCCGACAGGCGACGAAGCCAAAGCCATTGCCAAAGAATTGCGCGACTGGGTCGGCAAAGAAATCGGCCCGATCGCCAAGCCGAAGGAAATCCGTTTCGGTGACAATCTGCCGAAAACGCGCAGCGGCAAGATCATGCGGCGCTTGCTGCGCGGCATCGCCAAAGGCGAAAGCATTCCACAAGATACTTCGACTCTGGAGAATCCGGCGATTCTGGATCAGCTGTCAGAAAAGAGCTGATCGGGTTGGTGCCCTGCTTTTGCAGGGCGTTAAAAAGCCCGCTGACTGCAATCGGAGTTAGCGGGCTTTTTAACGAGCGCGAAAAATTACTTTTGAGTCAGGATCCAGGTCACCAATTTATTGGCTTCTTCCTGTGAAACTTGCGAGTTGGCCGGCATCGGCACGGGGCCCCAGACCCCAGAACCGCCTTTGATCACTTTTGCGGACAGTTTTTCTACCGCGTCTTTTTGACCTGCGTATTTAGCCGCAATGTCTTTGAACGAAGGGCCAACCAGTTTGATGGCTGCAGCGTGGCAAGCCATGCAGTTTTTGGTGGAGGCCAATGTCATGTCTGCCAGAGCAGGTGTGACGACGACAATGCCTGCAAGCAGAGCGGGAATGCGTAAAAAAGAGTATTTCATAAAGTATTTTGGTTTAACTGAGAGTCAGTTTAATGGCTTTGGAAGCCATGTGAATCAGACCCGTCGTTGACCCTGCAACCCAGTGGTTTAGGCCGGGTCAATGCAGTTTTCTCAATAGTCGTCCAGCACTGCGCCTTTGCTGGCGCTGGAGGCGTTGAAGGCGAACTTGGCCTGCACACCGCGGGTGTAACGTGGCAAAGGTGCTTTCCAGCCGACTTTGCGAGCGGCCAATACTTCGTCGCTGATGTTGAGTTGCAACAACAGCTGTTTGGCGTCGATGGTGATCGAGTCGTTTTCCTGGATGAAGGCGATGTTGCCGCCCGCTGCCGCCTCAGGCGCCACGTGGCCGACGACCATGCCCCAGGTGCCACCGGAGAAGCGACCATCGGTGATCAGACCGACGCTTTCGCCCAAACCCGCACCCACCAACGCCCCTGTGGGCGCCAGCATTTCGGGCATGCCTGGCCCGCCTTTGGGGCCGAGGTAACGCAGCACCATAACGTCACCAGCCTTGATCTTGCCGCCAAGGATGGCCGTCATGGCCGTTTGCTCGTCGTCAAAGACGCGTGCCGGGCCGGTCATGACCGGGTTTTTCAAGCCGGTGATTTTGGCGACGCAGCCTTCTGGCGACAAGTTGCCCTTGAGCACGGCCAAGTGACCTTGCGCGTACATCGGGTTGTTGATCGGTCGAATCACGTCCTGGTCGGCGCGCGGCACATCGGGCACGTCTTTCAAGACTTCGGCGATGGTTTGGCCGGTGATGGTGATGCAGTCGCCATTCAGCAGGCCGGCAGCCAGCAGCGTTTTCATGACTTGAGGAATACCGCCCGCCCGGTGCAGGTCCACCGCGAGGTATTGGCCGCTGGGCTTCAGGTCGCACAGCACGGGTGTCTTTTGGCGAATGCGTTCGAAGTCGTCAATCGTCCACTCGACGCCTGCGGTGTGGGCAATCGCCAAGAAGTGCAGCACGGCATTGGTGGAGCCGCCGGTGGCCATGATCACCGCTACCGCGTTTTCAATGGCTTGCTTGGTGACGATGTCGCGGGGCTTGAGGTTCTTTTTGATCGCTTCGATCAGCACTTTGGCGGACTCTTTGGCCGAGTTGGTTTTCTCGTCGTGCGGATTGGCCATGGTCGACGAGTAGGGCAGGGAGATACCCAGCGCTTCAAACGCGCTGGACATCGTGTTGGCCGTGTACATGCCACCGCAGCTGCCGGGGCCGGGGACGGCACGGCGCTCGATTTGCAGCAAGTCTTCGTCGCTCATGCGGCCCGCTGAGTGCTCGCCAACGGCTTCAAAGACGCTGACGATGTTCAGGTCTTTGCCCTTGTAGTGGCCAGGCAAAATCGTCCCGCCATAGACATAAATAGACGGTACGTTGGCGCGCAACATGCCCATCAAGCCGCCGGGCATGTTCTTGTCGCAGCCGCCGATGACCAGCACGCCGTCCATCCATTGGCCCTGCACGCAGGTCTCGATGCAGTCTGAAATCACTTCTCGGCTGACCAGCGAGTACTTCATACCCTCGGTGCCCATCGCCATGCCGTCAGAAATCGTCGGTGTGCCAAACACTTGTGCGTTGCCGCCGGCCTCTTCGATCGCGTTGATCGCTGCGTCGGCCAGTTTTTGCAGGCCACTGTTGCAAGGTGTGATGGTGCTGTGACCGTTGGCCACGCCGACCATTGGTTTTTTGAAGTCTTCGGCCTCATAGCCCATGGCGTAGTACATCGAGCGATTCGGTGCGCGCGCTGTTCCTTCGGTGATGTTGCGGCTGCGGCGGTTGATTGCGTCGCCTTCGGGCATCTTGTCTTGCGTCATGGGGTCTCTTTGTCTTGGGTTGGTTGCGAACGGTCCGAAGCTTTGCCGGATCAATTTTGAATTCTACGATGCCAGCGAGGGCCTTGAGCGCCGCCGCAGCCTGCATGCCCCCCGATGATTGCGCTGGCACAATGCCTCGATGCTGATTCACCCCGAAATTGATCCCGTCGCCCTGCAATTGGGCCCCTTGGCCATTCATTGGTATGGCCTCACGTATCTGGCCGCCTTCGGGCTGTTTTTATTGTTGGCGAATCTTCGATTACGCCACCAGCCCTATGCTTTGATGACGGGCACTGCTGCCTGGAGTCGGCGTGATATTGAAGATATTTTGTTTCTCGGTGTGGTAGGTGTCGTGCTGGGTGGACGCATTGGCTACTGCCTTTTTTACAAGCCCGACTACTATCTCGCGCATCCGCTGGAAATACTGGCGGTGTGGCAGGGTGGCATGAGTTTTCACGGCGGTATGCTGGGCGTTTTGGTGTCTCAAATCTGGTTTGCCCGGACCCGTCACAAGCCGTGGCTGCAGGTGATGGATTTAATTGCACCCTGCGTGCCGACAGGTCTGGCCGCTGGCAGGGTGGGTAATTTCATCAATGGTGAGTTGTGGGGCCGCTTAAGTAGCCCTGATCTGCCATGGGGCATGGTGTTCAGGCACAGCGGAACATTGCAGCCGCGTCACCCATCACAGGTTTATCAGTTCTTACTGGAAGGTCTTCTCCTTTTTGTGCTGCTCTGGTTGTATGCACGTAAGCCGCGCAAGTTAGGCGAAGTCTCGGCCGCTTTTTTGGTGGGCTACGGTGTGCTCCGTTTCGTGGCCGAGTTTTTCCGCGAGCCTGATGACTATTTGGGCCTTCTCGCTTTGGGCATGAGCATGGGGCAATGGCTCTGTCTGCCGATGATCGCGGCGGGTGTCTGGCTGTGGGTTTGGGCTTCCAAGCGCGGCTGATTGAATTCTTTAGGCCGCATTTCATCAGCCGCATTGGCTGGACTTGTGTTTGGAATGAATTGTTGCGCTTTTATGAGGGGTTTCGCCTCATATGTCATCTTTTAGTAACTTTTAATTCATGGTTCTGCTTGCCAGGATTCCGTTGGCACTTCATAATTATTTGTAATTACGACTTTCCCGGTCTTTTTCTTCCTTTTGAGGTCTAGAAAATCATGCGCCTTGTTCAGAATTCCTTACACCAAGAGGTTGCCGCTACTTTGCGGGAACAGATTTTTTCTGGCGCCCTGTTGCCAGGAAGTTTTGTTGATGAAGTGGCTCTGTGTGACATTTTGAAAATTTCCCGCACGCCACTGCGTGAGGCCCTCAAGGTTCTCACGGCAGAAGGGCTGCTGCGACACGAGCCACGACGGGGTTGTTTCGTAGGTGAAGTGACAGAGAAGGATTTGGAGGATATTTTTCCGGTGATCGCGCTGCTGGAGGGCCGTTGCGCCTTCGAGGCCGCACGCAACGCCAGTGACGGAGACTTAGTCGCCTTAAAAACTTTGCATGACCGTTTAAAAGGCCATGCCGATGCGGGCCGCATTCAAGACTATTACGCGACCAATCTGCTGATTCACGAGGCCATCATCATGTTGGCCGATAACCGCTGGCTGGCCCAGACCATCGCTGATTTGCGAAAAATCCTCAAGCTGGCACGGCTTCAGCAATTGCATGCGCCTGGCCGGTTGAAGCAAAGTATGTCGGAGCACTTGTCGGTGTTTGCAGCCTTAATGAGTCGGGACAGTGAAGGCGCTGAGGCGGCTATGCGCACGCACCTGACGCGACAACGAGACGCCTTGCGTGATCTTTCACGTCATCAATCTAAAAGTCGGGTGGCCGCATGAACTCATCAGAATGGCTGTTACGCAGTGTCCAGTCCGTCAGCAAGGGCTTGAAATTAAAACGCAACGAGGTTGGCGCGATCAACCTGAAGTCTGGCGAGAAGAGCCGCCCCATGGCGCCCGTCGCACCGCCTATGGCCGAGCCCGCATTGCCACCCGCATCGGCTACGGCAGGGATCATCACCAAGAACGGCCGCAGCACGCGTGAACGACTCAAAGCCGTCTTGAAACACAAGGAAGAAGCCCTGTCGCCACGGGTATTGCGCCGCACGCTGGTGGAGCTGCAGTCGGTGGTGGACAGTCAGGTCAGCGAAGTGGAAGGCGGTCGGCGTGCCAGTAACATTGCTATTTGGTATGCCAGCGCCACACCCGAGCAGCGGCGGGACGCTTGGTTATTGATGAGCGAGCAGTTTGCCCCCAACGCCGAGAAAGTGAAGGCTGCGCGTGATCATTACGAGGCCTCTCTAGGCACACCGGAAGAAGGTCAAGCCGAAATACGTTTGCGGCGGGCTTTTGTGTCACCTCGCACGCGACTGTTGCAGCGCTTTTCAGCCTTTCCTGAGGGCATGCGTTTTTTGGTTGACATGCGGGCTGAACTGTTGCCGCACCTGAAAACTGAAAAGCGTTTGTTGGCCTTGGATTCAGAGCTCGAAAATTTGTTTTCGACTTGGTTTGACGTGGCTTTTCTTGAACTTCGGCGCATCAGTTGGGACTCGCCCGCATCGTTGATTGAAAAGCTGATCAAGTACGAAGCCGTGCACGCCATTAAAAGCTGGGCCGATGTTAAAAATCGGCTAGACAGTGACCGTCGTTGCTACGGATTTTTTCACCCGCACCTGCCCGACGAACCGCTGATTTTTGTCGAGGTCGCGCTGGTCGATGAATTGGCCACTGCCATCACACCGCTGCTCGACGAATTGGCAGCCGCCAGCGATCTCGGCAAGGCCACCACCGCGATTTTTTACTCTATCAGCAGCACACAAACCGGCTTGCGTGGTGTCAGCTTTGGCGACTCCCTCATCAAGCGAGTGGTCGAAACCTTGCGCGCCGAATTCCCTCGCCTGAAGGTCTTCTCTACTCTCTCGCCAATGCCGGGCTTTCGTGCATGGTTGGCCAAACAGGCCGGGGCCATGATCGACCAGCTCAGCGACAAGGAGCGACAGTCTTTAGGCCGTTTCTTGGAAGTTCAGCCGCCCACGCCAGCGGCCTTTTTGGCGGCAGCCGACAAGGTGCAGCAGCTCGACGAAAAATCACCCGTGCGGCGTATGTTGATGCATTGCGCTGCCAGCTATCTGGGGCGGCAGTTTGACAACGGACGGCCATTAGATGCAGTCGCGCGCTTTCACTTGAGCAATGGTGCGCGCGTTGAGCGCCTGAATTGGGCTGGTGATATGTCGGCTAAAGGGTTGAAGCAGTCTTACGGTCTGATGGTCAATTATCTGTACGACTTGAAGCGTCTGGATAAATACCGCGGTTTGATGGCACAGGGGAAAATCCCTGTAGCGCCTAAGGTCGAAGATTTGTATATTTGAGCTTGGACGATACTTGCCCCCCCGCCCTTGAGGTGGCGCGAAGAGACGTTGCCCCTTATTTATAACGACCGGAGACATTTCGTGAATAATTTTCAATCGAGCGTGACCCGACGCGATGTGTTGCGCACCGCCGCCGCTGGTGTCGCCGTTATTTCGATGGGTAGCCAAGCCCAGTCAACGTGGCCGGTGCGGCCCATCACGGTGATCGTGCCCTTTCCGGCTGGCGGGGGCACGGACGCTTTTGCCCGTCCTTTGTCGGCGCAGTTTGCTCGACTCACCGGCAAGCAATTGATCATTGACAACCGCGGTGGCGCCGGCGGAACGCTAGGGGCCGGCATAGCCGCCAAGGCTTTGCCGGATGGCTACACGCTGTTCATGGGCGCTGTGCACCATGCGATTGCACCGTCGATGTACCCTAAGCTTGATTACGACATTGAGAAAGATTTTGTTCCGCTGTCGCTTTTGGCCAATGTGCCGCAAGTGCTGGTTGTGAATCCAAAAAATTTGCCGGATAACTTCAAAGATTTCCTGTCCTTGGTGCGTAAATCGCCAGGAAAGTTTAATTACGGATCTGCCGGTGCGGGTACCTCCCATCACTTGGCTGGTGAGCTCTTTAAACAGCAAAGCAAGACCTTCATCACGCACATTCCATACCGCGGTGCGGGGCCTGCTTTGCAGGACTTGATGGCCGGCACCGTCGACATGATGTTCGACGGCTTGGGTTCTTCTGCTGGCCATATCAAGGGCGGTCGCATCAGGGCGCTCATGGTCTCTGGCAACAAACGCAATGCGGCTTTTCCTGACGTGCCTTGCGCCGCCGAATTAGGTTTCCCGGACTACACCGTGACGACTTGGTACGGCATGTGGGCACCCAAAGGGACACCGGCCGATGTGCAGGTCAAAATTGTTGAAGAATTGAACCGTGCCAGTGCGACGCCTGAGTTGAAGGCTGTCTGGGCTGCGAATGGTGCTGATTTTGGGGGCCTCACGCCCGCGCAGTTTGGCAGTTTTGTGAGCGCCGAAGTCAAGCGTTGGGCGGCGGTTGTGAAAGCTTCTGGCGCCAAGTTGGATTAATTTTTTTGCCATGTTCTCTCGATGAAAAATAAAAATCTCATAAACAGTAATCTCTTTAGCGCTTTGCGCGCAAATTTTCCAAAAGATCTCAATGCCGTGGCTGTCGAAACAGACCAAGGATTGCTTTACTCTTGGCATGATCTGGAGCGATCAACCGCCATGTTGGCGAACTTGCTGAAGTCCCTGGACTTGCCGGTTGGCGCCCGCATCGCCATGCAGGTTGAAAAGTCAGTCGAAGCCATGATGCTGTACTTGGCGACGTTGCGCGCAGGGTATGTTTTTCTGCCGCTCAACACGGCATACCAAAGCGCCGAGATCGAGTACTTTATTGAGAACGCTGAGCCGGCTGTGGTGGTCTGTAGCGCAAAGAATTTTGGCTGGGTCAGCAAGATCGCTTTCAAGGCCGGCACGCAAAACGTCTTCACACTTGACGACGATCGCACCGGCACGTTGCTTGATCGGGCGGCCCATTGCAGTGACCAGCACGATGCGGTGCCCCGTCAAGCCGACGATTTGGCGGCGATTTTGTACACCAGCGGTACAACGGGTCGCAGCAAGGGTGCCATGTTGACGCACGGCAACCTGCTCAGCAACGCGTTGACGCTCAAAGACTATTGGGGCTGGAAAAATGGTGATGTGCTGATTCATGCATTGCCGATTTTTCATGTACACGGCTTGTTCGTGGCGTTGCACGGTGCGCTGATCAACGGCAGCAAAATGATTTGGATGGCCAAGTTCGATCCTAAGCTGGTGTTGAAAAAACTCCCAGAGGCCACAGTCTTCATGGGCGTGCCAACACTCTACGTGCGCTTGCTGGCCGAGCCGGGTTTGAACCAAGAGGCTTGCCGCCACATGCGGCTGTTCATTGCAGGTTCTGCGCCCTTACTCATTGAGACCTTCACCGATTGGCAACAGCGCACCGGTCAGACGATTCTGGAACGGTACGGTATGAGTGAAACCATCATGCTCACATCCAACCCGTATCGGGGCGAGCAAGGTGAGCGGCGTGGTGGCACGGTCGGCTTTCCTTTGCCAGACGTCAGCGTGCGCGTTTGCGGTGATGATGGCAAAAATCTGCCAACCGGCGAGATTGGCGCGATTCAGGTCAAAGGGCCCAATGTTTTCAAGGGCTACTGGCGCATGCCCGACAAAACCAAAGAAGAGTTCACACCAGACGGCTGGTTCAAAACGGGTGATGTGGGGAAAATCGACACTCTGGGTTACATCACCATCGTTGGCCGCAGCAAAGACCTCATCATCAGTGGCGGCTACAACGTCTACCCAGCCGAGATTGAGGCTTATATCAATGACATGAAAGGCGTGGCAGAAAGCGCGCTGGTAGGCGTGCCGCATCCGGACTTTGGCGAGGTGGGTGTGGCTGTGGTGATCGCCAAGTCAGGAGCTCAAGTTAACGGTGACGACGTGGTGGCGTCACTCAAGGCACAACTGGCTAACTTCAAAATTCCAAAGAAGTGTTTTGTGGTGCCCGAACTGCCACGCAACACCATGGGCAAAGTGCAAAAAAACGTGTTGCGTGAGCAGTACAAGGCGCTTTTCGCCTGAATGGGAAAAACTAGCGCAACACCATCACCGGAATGTCCGAATGGGTCAGAACATGGGTGGTCTCGCTGCCCAGCAACATGCGCTTGATGCCTCTTCGGCCGTGAGATGCCATCACGATCAGGTCGCAGTCGTGCTTTTTGGCTGCGGCAATGATGGCCTCTGCAATCAAATCTGAATGGGTGGTCACCCCTGTGGCTTGGACACCTTTGGCCTCAGCTTGTGCCTTGATCTTGTTAACAGTGGTTTGACCGATGTCGGCCCATTCTTTTTCAATGCGCGAAATCTCGCTGATGCTTACTGTTGCGCCGCCTTCAAAATAACTCACCGGATAGCGCGGGACCACTTGCAGGGCAACAACGTGCCCACCTGAAAGTTTGGCCAATTCGATGCCACTGTC
Source organism: Comamonadaceae bacterium (assembly GCA_947374505.1). Classification (GTDB taxonomy): domain Bacteria; phylum Pseudomonadota; class Gammaproteobacteria; order Burkholderiales; family Burkholderiaceae_C; genus Polaromonas. The sequence continues at coordinate 19,086 of CANCCE010000021.1, forward strand.
AGCAGCCTTTTGGGACAATTCAGAGCCATCGGTGGCGATCAAAATGCGTTTGAACATGCGGGTCTCCTGTTAAATTAGATTTCAGTCTAGCCCTGAATCGGGCTTGAAGTTTGATCCACGTCAATCCCCATGCTGATCGCAGCGATTACGCTTGATGCCATGCATACCGTTGACTTGACGCCAGAGGCTTCGCGCTTGGTTTTGGACCGAAGCACGGGGCCGTTCGGTCTTCATCAAGATGGCGAAACCGCAGGGCTGCGCATCTTCGATGAACCTCAGGAATGGTCGCGCTTTAGCCGTCAACCCGCACTGCATGGTTTGTCAGCTGAAAGCAACTCAACAGTGTGGGAGTCCCAAGTACTGGTCAGTGGTATGCACTGCGCTGCTTGCTCCTTAATGCTGGAGCAAGCTTTGCTCGCCACCTCAGGCGTCCAATCTGTCCGGGTCAGTGCCGCAAGCCAGCGCGCCAGCGTGGTCTGGTCATCAGCCGTCACGCGGCCTTCCGAATGGCTTCAGGCCCCGATCGCGCTCGGTTATACCTTGTCTCCAGCGCTTGACACGGCGGCTTCTGACCAGACCCGAAAGGACGCGCGGCTGGCACTGTGGCGCTGGCTGGTGGCCGGCTTTTGCATGATGCAAGTCATGATGTACGCCTTTCCGGCCTACATCACCGAGCCCGGTGGCATCACGCCCGACATCGAGAAATTGCTGCGCTGGGCGTCTTGGGTCTTGACCTTGCCGGTCTTGCTTTTTTCTTGTCGGCCATTTTTTGAAAATGCACTGCGCGACCTGCGACTGCGCAGCATCAGCATGGATTTGCCGGTGGCGCTCGGCATTTTGATCACCTTTGGGATCAGCTCTGCCGCAACCTTTGAAACGCAAGGTTGGTGGAGCGCCGAGGTTTACTTTGATTCCCTGACGATGTTTGTCTTCTTCCTGCTGACGGGGCGCTGGCTTGAACAGCGGCTGCGCGCGCGTACCTCGGGTGCCCTCGACAGTTTGATGCAACGGCTTCCCGACAGCGTGCAACGACAGTTAACCGGCGATGAATTCGAGCAAGTAGCGGTGCGGCGTCTGCGGGCGGGTGACTTGGTGCGGGTCTTGCCCGGGCAGGCTTTTCCGGCTGACGGCGTGATTGAGGCTGGTAACACCTTTGCCGACGAAGCGCTGTTGACCGGTGAGTCCCGGCCCGTGCCCCGCCCGGTGGGTGCGCTTGTGATGGCGGGCAGCTACAACCTGTCGGCGACAGTTGAAGTGCGCATTCAGCAGCTGGGTCCATCGACGCGCTACGCCGGCATCGTGGCGCTGATGCAGCGTGCCGCCGTTGACAAACCGCGGCTAGCGCAGCTGGCAGACCAAGTGGCCAGGCCCTTTTTGTGGTTTGTGATGTTGTCGGCTTTGTTTGCTGTCGCGTATTGGTGGCACATCGATCCGGCCCGCGCCGTGATGGCCGCGGTGGCGGTTTTGGTGGTGACCTGTCCTTGCGCTTTGTCGCTGGCCACGCCAACGGCCATGCTGACCTCGGCAGGCGTGTTGGCGCGGCAAGGCGTTTTGGTGCGGCGTTTGCAAGCGCTTGAAGCGCTGGCCGATATCGACACAGTGGTTTTTGACAAGACTGGCACCTTGACGGAGGCTCGAATGGGTTTGCGCCAGGTTGCTACACGCGATGGTGTTTCGGTCGCGGATGCA
>CANCCE010000022.1 GCA_947374505.1 Comamonadaceae bacterium
GGGTACAGGAGCCGTGGGATTAGCAATTGCAGTTGTAATCGGTGTTCCCAATGTAGGAGGTGTACCCGCTAGTCGCGATGCCACCGCCAAGCCCATCGCCATTTGTGTTTGTAACGCCAGCGCTTGATTGACAGCTTGATTGTCGAGAGTCTTGTTCCCCAGCTTGTTCGATGGCAGCCTTTTGGCGGTTGATGCCAAAGATTCATCATCGTTATTTTGATTTTTCAATTCGTCACTAGGAACGTTGACATGCAAAAGTTCGGCCATTCGACTGATTTCTTCAGAAACAGCTGGGCCATACCAAAGAGGCAGATTACCGAGAATCGCGGCTAACTTCTTTTCGCTGCAGAACGACTGGTTGTCTTTGAACCAGCGAGTTAGCAAAGAGGAGCGTTGTATCGGGTCATGTACCGATAGCCCGATCAACTTGACATCTGCAAGCATGCACTTAGATGAGCCTGTAGGAGGGTTGCCTGTAGATAAAGGAGCATCCGTTGCTTTGCGGGGAAGGGGGAGTTTGACTCGTTCTGAATTTTTCTCAAGAAAATGTTCAATCACATGCGCTAGTTGATGTGTATCAGCGGAGCCAAACCAGTTTCCTTTATTATTTTTGATGACCTCTAAATTTTGGATTGAGCAACTTTGAATATTCTTTTCAAACCAGGCCATCAATGCATTTTCTCTTTCGGAGGGGGCGTGAATGCTGAAGGCCAGTATTTTGATTTCATCAAGTGAACAAAAATATTTTTTAGTTGCAGTGGCTAGAACTGAAGGATTTGATTTGATATTTTGGGGCCACGCAGGTTCACATATCAATAAGATGCAAGCCACCCAGCATGCAAAGTTTTTTTGCAGGTGACGAACTTTGGATGGTTGAGCTTGGCGAGGCATGGGGTTGAGATTCTAAAAGATGAGTTACCTCTTGCCAAGCGAATAGAGCCTCCAAATTTTTATTCAGCGAGAGCATTGCGCGGTATGTATTTTGATGCTCAGCAAGTTTTTTAAAACTTTACACGCCGACCCCTCATCAATTCGAACCTAGTGTCGATTACTCGATTTGAGTTTTCATCCGAGACCTCATCGATATTAAGGAAACATCATGGGAATGCGTGTAGGCGGCTCAGGTAATGCCTGGGCGAGCCAAAATCAATCAGTAGGGAACTGGCAGCAAAAACAAAGCAGTGTCAAAGAGCTATTTGCTTCGCTCAAGTCTGGCGATCTTGCATCGGCTCAAAAAGCGTATGCAAGTATTTCTTCGGGTTCGGCCAGTCAGCCAGCAAACAGCCCGTTGGCTCAAATCGGCAAAGCCTTGCAGGGTGGCGATCTCAGCGCCGCTCAAAACTTGGCACAAACCATGCTGAAAGACCGTGCGACTAACCCAAGAAACGTTTCAGCACCCAATGCGATTGCAGCTTCAGGGCCAAGTGCTTCGAGCTCAAGCGCCGCGATGGCGGTTAAAGTCGACGTGATGGTTTAAGCCGGAAATCTTCGGCAGCATGGATGGCGGAGATCAGTTGCCGCAAGCCGGCCAATAGTTGCCATGCGGTGGCAACTATTGGCCGTTTTCTATTGGGAAATCACTTGAGCCATATTTCCGTTATCAGGTCTCAGGGCATTTGTAATCTATTCTTTAGTGACACAGCTTCACTTTTGAGATCTTTCTTATCCCGTGAATAACTTTACATTCGTACCCCCAATTTCGGCATGGGTATTGCTGTTTTAACGACATGTCGGCTCGACCGGCTGTTCGTTCCTCAATTTTCTACGCAACACCTTCTAAGCGAAGCGCGGTTAGTTCTGGGTAGTTAATAGCAATATTAAGGAGTACGTTATGGGAATGCGTGTAGGTTCTTCTGGCGCAGCCTGGGCTAGTCAAAGTAGCTCAGTGGGTAATTGGCAGCAGCGCCAGCAAAGTGTCAATTTACTCAAGTCGTCATTGAAGTCTGGGGATTTGGCTGGAGCGCAGCAAGCCTTTGCGGCGATCACTGCCAACAACCCGAATGCCACCAACAACACCAACAGTCCGTTGGCGCTAATTGGTCAAGCATTGCAGGCGGGAGACATGGCTGGTGCGCAGCAAGCAGCTCAGTCATGGCGTGCCAGCCATCAGTCAGCACCAGCAGGGCAAGCGGCTGGGGCGGCTAACCTGTCCAATGCCGCGGTCGATTCGTTCCTAAAGACTTTGTCTCCTCTGACCGCAACGACGAGCAATGTCGCGGACAGCAGCAGCACCAGCGCAGCCAGTGCTGCAAGTGCTGCAGCTGGAACGCCGTCAGCGACAGATCAAGTGAGTCAGGCCTTGGCAGCGTTTGAGAAAAACTTGTTTGATTCGTTGCAAGCGGTTGGCGCTTCAGCTGCTTCATCAACAAGTTCGGCAAGCACTGTTGCTGCAGGAACTCAAGTTGCGGCAACTGCGGCGGGTGCTTCAGCACTTGGCACAGCTTCGCCGGTGACGACTGCGCACCACCATCATCATCACCATTCAGACGGTGGTGGCAATGTGCAGGCAGAACTGAGTGCATTGATTGGGCAAACGTCTCCTGCTACATCGGCGACGACCACCGCTTCAGCCTCGACGGCTGCTGGGTCCACAGACGCCTCAGCAGCAGGCGCCAGTGCCGGACTGGATCAAAGCTTCAATAATTTGCTGACGTCCCTCGGGGTGTCTGGTTCAAGTTCATCGTTGAACAAATTTTTGACGGCCATGCAGTCCAGTATGCCGGGGCCTGCGATGGGGTCTCAGTTTTCTCAGACCGCCTGATCTGAGTACACACAAGCCTCTGCTGTGCAGTCCGCCCAGCAGAGGCTTGCTTATTAATGAATGCCGTCCATGACTATTGAGGCCCTGTCTGTAATGAAACATCAAATGATGACTGCACAAAAGGCCAATGCCTACGCTTGCATTTTCTTCACGTTGTTTTCTCTGGCTTTCACTTTATTGTCGACATCCAACGCAGCCGCTGAAGCGGTCAATGCGTACCCCAGCAGACCCATTCGCTTGGTCGTTCCGTTTCCACCAGGCGGCAGTGCTGACATCGTTGCCCGAGTGATCGCAAAGCCGTTGGGCGAACTGCTGGGCCAAGCCGTGTTTATTGACAACAAGCCGGGTGCCGATGGCGCCATTGCGGCCGAATATGTCGCCCAGGCTGAGCCGGATGGCTACACCCTTTTCATGGCGACCTACGGTGCCATGTCTGCCGTACCGGCGCTGCACAAAACGATTCATTACGACGCCATTGCTGATTTCACCCCAATCACAGCCACAGGAAAATTTGCATTTTTCCTTTTTGTTCATCCCAGTGTGCCGGCCCATACGTTGCCAGAGTTGATCGAGTTTGCTCACAAGCACCCTGGGCTGCTGAACTACGGGACCGGTAACACGGGTGCCATCGTGGCGACGGCTGAGTTGTCGGCCACCAACAAAATTGAGATGACGCACGTACCCTACAAAGGGGAAGTTCCGGCCATGAATGACTTTCTGGCGGGTCGCGTACAAGTCATGTTTGCCACCTCTGCCAATGCCCTGCCTTGGGTTCAACGGGGGAAGCTGCGCGCTGTGGTCACCTTGTTAGACAAGCGCAGTCCGCTGTTGCCCGATGTACCCACCATGGCGGAATCGGGTTTGCATCATTTGCATATCGTGCCTTGGTCAGGTGTGTTTGGTCCGGCCAAAATGCCTGCGCAGCTCACCAACCGACTGTCCGTGGCCATCAATGAAATTTTGAACCGCGCAGATATTCAAGCTGAGTTTGCGCAGCAAGGTTTTGAAGGCGCTGGCTCGTCGCCCGAGCAGTTGCAGGCCTATGTCAAGGATCAACTCAAGGTTTGGGGCCGGACGATTCAACTGGCCGGGCTGAAGCCCGAATGAGTCAAAAATACAAGAAAAAGCTAAGCCACGCATGACGAAAATATTGTTGCTGTCCGGTAGTCAGCGCGCAGAGTCTTTCAACTCAAAATTGCTAGGACACCTTGGTCAAGGTCTCATTGAACGGTGTGTGATCGACACCTTAGAGCCGCAGCAAGTGAAGCTGCCGATTTTTGACCAGGACGAGGAGGGCTCACCGGCCTTGGTCGCGCAAGTGGCTCTGTTGCATGAGCGGTTTCGGTCGTGCGATGGCATGGTGGTGGCCAGTCCTGAATACAACGGACAGATCACGCCGTTTTTAAAAAACATCATCGACTGGGTCTCCCGCTTGGCTTATGTCGACAACCGTTTTCATAACCCGTTCCTCGATCACCCCGTCTTGCTTTGCAGTGCTTCAACAGGTTGGAGCGGTGGGGCTGTAGCCATTCCGCAGGTTCGGTCTTTGTTTGCTTATGTTGGAGGGCTCACCTTGGGTGATGCCGTCTGTCTTCCGTACGCACAGAATGCTTGGACTGAATTTGGCTACATGTTTGATCCGGCATTTGAGGCGCAGACAGCCGCGACCGTCGAACGTTTCATGACGCTCTCCGACGCTTTCAGTAAAAGTCGAACGCTTTTGGCGGTGGCGCAATAAACGTGGCGCACCTGCTTGTTTTGGAGCTACCCGGCGGTAACGACAGTGATGTACTTCAAGCTGCAGTTGAGCGAGGTGATGAGTTTACTTTTTTAAGTTCGCAGCTCGATCACTACACGTCTCAGCCGCAGCTGCAACCGATTTTGGCGATGGCCAAATTCAAAGTTGAAGTCTCACCGTTTGATTACGACGAAGTTGAAAAAGTCATCTTGGCGCTGCATGAGACGCATCCTTTTGAGGCAGTTCTTTGCCTTCTAGACACGAGGATCGTTGACGCCTCTCGCTTGGCGAACGCATTGGGGCTTCCTTTTTTAAACCGCTCCACCACTGAATTGCTGCGCGATAAATTCAGTGTTCGTCAAAGACTCACGGACCGCGGTCTGCCGCAACCTGATTTTGCACTGGCCCGGTCGAATGAGGAACTCAAGATCGCGGTGGCGCAACTGGGTTTGCCGATCTTGATCAAACCGACCGATGGTTATGGGTCACAAAATATTGTGGTGCTGCGTTTCCCTGAAGACCTGGATCCTTTCTTGACCCCGCTCGACGACATGCTGCCGTCCGGGATGGACTACGGGCTGGGTGTCAAGGCGAACGATCATTTGGTGATTGAACGCTATCTGAGTGGGATCATTTTGGGCTGTGACACCTTCAGTTTCAACGGTCAGCATCAACTGCTTGGGGTCAACGAAAAGTTGTTTTTTGAAGCCCCTTCGTTTGCCATCCGTGGTGGTTGCTTTCAGCCGAATCGCCCGGAGTTCGAGTTGATTCAGCGTTATGTTTTTTCGTTACTCGATGCAGTTGATTTTGACTTTGGCGCAGCACATATCGAAATCATCTTGACCGACACAGGTCCGCAGTTGATTGAAATCAATGCGAGGTTGGTGGGGGCGAAGCTGCCTCGGCTGATGTCGTTCGCGCTAGGAAAATCCGTTTACGCTGGCTTGATTGACCTTCATCTGGGCATACCGGATGCGTTCGGTTTATGCGACACAGGGATGGTTGCGGTAACACGCTGGATCGTCGCCGAGCATCATGGGTTGTTGGCATCCGTCACACTACCGCAGTGGCAAGATGCCCGGATTCGATGCGTTGAAATTTTGAAGGTGTCTGGTGACTATGTGCGCCTGCCGACTGAAAATGCCGATCGGATTGGCTATGTGATGGTTTGTGCTCCAAGTCAGGCCGAGGCTGAATGCATTGCAGACAAGTACGTATCTGAATGCGTGTGTTGTCTAAAATCCGCCACCTAATGCGCCCCCTGAATTTCCACCTCGACGCGAGCGCATGCCGCCGTCGGAGCGTCCGTTTTGACGACTGCTGCCTCCTTGAGGGGCAGTCATGTAGCCGGCGCTTGAGGTAAAAGTGGGCACTGTTCCCAGCAGTGTTTGGTCTGCGATGAGCTGTTGCGTCGAAGTCAGGCCTGCATACAGTTCTTTGGACACTTTTTCTATATCTTCAAGTGCCGCCAGTCGGTTTTGTAGGTTGTCCACCAGCCGTCCAATTTGTCGCGGAGCCTTGTCGCCCTGTGCCGACACCACTGGCATTTCACGGTAATGAAGACCGTTGTAAGCGTCTATTGAAACCTCATAAGCATGCCAAAGTGCTTGTTGCGACGCAGTCAATCCCAATCGATCCCGAACTTGGTCTAGCGCGCCGGCATAGCCTTGCCTTTGGTATGAATCATTGGCCGGACTGTTGACCGTCTGTGCATAGCAGGCAAAGGGCGCCCAAAAGAAGAGTGTCCAGAACAACTTTTTCACTGACTGTCCTTAAAAATTGAGTGCTACGCAAGCGTAGCGTATTCAATGACGTGGAATGACTGACCAGAAGAAAAGTTATGTGAAGTTGCTTGTCTAGAGCAATCTGAGGTCACGCGGCGTGGCGCCCGGGAAAATGCTGTCGAGTTGGCTGGCGCTGAGGCCGTATTGGCGTTGCAGCAAACCACCGAGCACTTCGCGGTAGTCGTTGAGCACGGGAAAGTCCCGATTCTGAAACAGCGAGGCCTGCTCGATGCGCACCTGTTCGCCGGCTATCTGGTGACCACTGACACTGCCGCCCATGATCCAAAACACCGAGCCATGACCGTGGTCCGTGCCGCGGTTGCCGTTTTGGCGAAAGGTCCGACCGAATTCACTCATCACCACAACGGTGGTGTCTCGCCAAGCCGGTCCTAACTCTTGCGCGTAAGCGGCGAGGCCTGAACCCAACTCATTGAAGCGGCTGGCAAGATAGCCCGTGGCGGCACCTTGGTTGATGTGGGTGTCCCAGCCGCCGACGTCCACAAAGCCCAAGTTGTAGCGGTCTTTCATGAGTTTGGCGATACGCCGAGCTTCCAACTCAAAGCCCTTCGCGCTGATAGCGTTGCGGTTGGCGGCATCCATCTCTGTGGACATTTCGCGCATCACGTCATCGCGCACGTGAAAGCCGTCGGACACCTGAGCCGCCATGGGGGTGCCTTGGTACATGGACGAAATGATGTTGCTTTGGCGCGCATCGACCGAGGGTTTACTCAGCGACCGCAGCGTGGTGTTGGGCACTGGGGCGCTGCCCTGCAGGGTCAGTGGCAAGCGGTCGGTAAAAGCCATCGGCGTGCTGCCGCTCAGCACGGTGGCCAAGCGGTTCATAAAGCCCGAGCGATAGTTCTTCGGACCATCGAGTGCTTGCCCCAGTTCCATGCTGTCTTGCGTCTCAAAGTGGCTGCGCGACAGGTTGTGGGTTCCAGCAAAAGGCACAAAGGCCAACTCACCTTTTTGGTAGTACGGAAAGAGCGATTCGCGCAGTACCGGGTGCAGGCCCCAGTCGGCTGTCAATGGCAATGCGGAGGTCAACTCAGCAGAAGGTTTGGCGATTGAAATATCCGGGCGCGAGGCATAGTAATAGTTGCTGGACACCGGCACCAGCAGACTGCATGCGTCATACCCGCCCCGCAGAAATACCACCAGCAGGCGCGATTTGACGTGGGTCGCTGCCAGCAGTCGGGTCGACGCAGTCAGGGACAGTGCGGCCATAGACGCTATGTTGACCAGCGCATCGCGGCGTTGCATGTTGGTTTTTCCTTGTTTCGGGCTGCTAACGGTACATCAATTCGGGCGACGACAGCAAGAAGGCGTTCCACTCCTGCTGAGATGTCGCTTGCTCTAGCGCCTGGCGGGTTGCGGGTCCCAGCGTTTTAACAATCGACTGATAGTAAAGCGCATTGGCCAGTTGCGGAAAGGCCGGGCGTTCCTGTGCTTGAGGACCTTCTGTTCGGAACAAACCCGCATTGCCGGAGGCGATGGTTTTGGCCACTTCAAAGCGCGTGGTCAGTTGCCCGGGGCTGGCCCAAGCGGCAGATTGCAGCGCGTAGCCGTCGGGTGTGGCGCGGCCATACAAAGGCTCGCCCAGGCGGTTCAACCAGTTCAGCATGGGCCCCACGTTGCGCACTGTTTTTTCGTCGTAAGCCAGACGTACCGCAGCCACCACGAAGCGCATGGGATCTTTGAATTTTGAATGGTCTGATTTTGAAAATTCGGATGATGTGAAGAGCACGTCGAGGGTGCTCGCGATGTCGCCATCGCTGCGCTCGAAAGCCTGAGCCATGGCGTCTACGAGGGGCTGTGGTGGATCGTCCGTCAGCCAGTAGGTGACGAGTTTTCTGCTGATGAATTTGGCCGTTGAAGGACTTTTTGCCAAGCGGTCCAAGGCTTCTTCCAGTTCACCCAAACCTCGGCTGCGCAGGGGCTGACCCAACAGGGTCTTGGTCCCGAAATCATGGCGAGCCGGATTGAATTCGAACAGGCCCCGGCGCACGTAGAAGTTTTGCAATTCTCTGCGCAGCCCCGGTGTGTTTGTGCTTAAGTTGGTCCCCACGCCGGTCAGCACACGGGCCATTTCTTGAACATCGTTCTGGGTGTAGCCTGCGTCGACGCCCAGGGTGTGCAGCTCCATCAGTTCACGGGCCAAGTTTTCATTGAGGCGTCCGACTGCGTTTTGTTCGTTGTCCAGGTAGCGCAACATGGCAGGGTGTTTCACCACGCTCCCCAGCAGATCCCGGAACTTGCCCAGGGCATGCGGGCGAATGGCTGTATTTTCATAGTCGCCCACCATGGCGCGCAGGTTGCGCTTTCCCTGATGAATGTTGAAGTGGTTGAGCCAAAACCAAGTCATTTGTTCTTGAACTTGGTGCGGTGAATACAGGGCGCGCAACACATGACGCGTGGCAGCTTCACGGGCCAAGCGGTTCATCTCCATCTGGTAGGCCTGTTGCGCCGCTTTTTTGGCCTCATCATCGGTGATGGCGTTGAGATCCTTGTTGCGCTGTTCCATGTCCTGGACAAGGTTCACGAGCGGGACTTGAACAATACGCATGCTGTCGATTTGCGCTTGCACTTCAGCAGGCAACTCATTTGCTTGACCCGGGCGCAATTGCGCCGCTAAAAAAGCTTCACTGCCGATGGTTTGTAAACTCGCCACCGTGCTGGTCGTCGCCCCCCAAGTGAGGCGATTCGCCAGCGCATAGGCTTGCGCATTCGACAGCGAAGACGTCGATTTCTCTGCAACCGAAGGAACCGCGCACCCTATCAAGAGCGCCAGCGACAGCACTGGCGCCGATCGCCATAACGGCCGTGCTTGAGTGAGAGCCGATGAGATCATTGGGATGTCCTCAAGCCATCACTGCCAGCGTGACCAAGGAGATCACAGTCGAATAACCAACGGCCCGGGCAATGGTCGCTACGTTGACCTTGTACTGCACTGCAAGGACAAAGGGCATCAAGCCGCAAGGCCCCGCAGACACCAGCAGGGCAGTGCTGGTCCACGCCGGGTTGGCCAGCGTTGCCGCACTGCTGAACAGCAGCCACGCCAGCAAGGGATGGGCGATGACTTTCAAACCGACAATCGACAGTGCCGTCTTGTCCACGTGGCGGCTAGCCGTTGCCGTCAAGATGATGCCCAGCGCAAAAAGCGCTATGGGTGAGGCTGCTGCGCTGACAAAGTGGGTAAAGGTGTTGATGCCATCGTGCAGCTGGATGCCCAGCAGGTTGACCAGTAAGCCCGCTGCAATGGCGAGCAGCAGGGGGTGTTTGATCAGCAGCGCGAGGACCTTGCCCCCTGAGTGAGCACCTGGCGCGCTGAGTTCGAGCGCCACAATGGTGAGGGCAAAAATCAGCACTGTGTCGACGACGATGATGGCCGCGATAGGCGCGCTGGCGGCATCGCCGTACAAGACACGTGCCATCGGCAGCACGAAAAAGACGTGGTTGACAAAGCAAGCCGTCATGCCGAGCAGCATGGCTTCACGCCACTCGCGGTGAAATACGTAGCGTGCCAGCGCTGTGCCTGCTGCATAGATGAGCATTTCCGAGCCGAAATAAAGCAGCAACACTTGCCACTCAAACTCGGCCAGTGATGCGTTGGTCAGCAAGGAAAAAGTCAGCGTCGGGGCGCCGATGTAAAACACGAAGCGGTTCAGACTGCTGGCCGCGTTGGTGTCAAAAATGCCACGCCGCGTGAACAGCATCCCCACCCCCAAGATCGCAAAGATGGGGAGAACGGGATTGAAAAAAACTTGCAGTGCGGAAGGCATGAGGCTGAGTCTAATCGCTACTCTGGCCTCATCGCCTCATCGCCTCATCGCTCACTTGCGGGTAAGACTGGACTCTTTCAGAAAGCGGTAGTAGTCGCTGTCGGTGGTCAAGATCATCACCGCGTTTTTGTTTTGAGCTTCTTTGTAGGCCTCCAGGGTCCGAGAGAATGCGTAAAACTCCGGGTCTTTGTTGTAAGCATCGCCGTAAACGCGTGCCGCCTTGGCGTCGGCTTTGCCGCGAATTTGCTGAACCTGGCGGTACGCATTGGAGCGGATCTGACTCAGTTCCTTTTCCATGGTGCCGAGGATTTCAGCGCTCTGGCCTTCGCCTTCAGAACGAAACTCAGCGGCGATGCGTTTGCGTTCTGAAATCATCCTTGAATAGACGCGTTCTCTCACGCTTTCAATGTAGTCGAGGCGCCGGATGCGCACATCCACCAGCTCGATCCCATACTGCGGCATGATTTTCTGGGCTTCGGTCAGGATGTTGCGGGTGATTTCTTCGCGGCCACGTGTGATCTTGAGGGCTAATTGCGCCTTAGCCTCGGGTGTCACTTCCGCCAGAACTTCCCCTTCGGGCACTTCCCAGGAAGCGCTGCGGACCAACTCCACCAGTTCGCTTTGCGAGACTTGGTCCCGCACCACCGAATCAATGATGTCGTCCAAGCGGGAGCGGGCACCTGCCTCCGAGGCGACGCTTTCGAGAAAGGTCGTGGCATCGGCGATGCGCCAGCGTGCTGTCGTGTCGATCCAGATGAACTCGCGCCCTTTGGTCGGGATTTGATTGGGGTCGCCGTCCCACACCAGCAGGCGCCGGTCAAAGCGGCGCACATCTTGAATCAAGGGAATCTTGACGTGCAGTCCAGCCTCGGTGACGGGTGTGCCAACCGGGCGTCCGAATTGGACGATCACCGCTTGCTCGCCTTCTTCCAAGGTATAGAACGTGCCAGAGAAGGCGATGACGATGACCAGGAGAAAGAGGCCAAATCCGATACTTGTTTTTTTCATCATGGCTGGGTTGACCTTGGGTTCGTGGCTGCGGGCTGAGCCGTTGGCGTGGTCCGCAGCGCGCTGTCCATGTTCAACATGGGCAACATGGCTTGTTGCTCGCTATCGACAATGTAGAGCGCTTTGGCACTTGGCAAAATGCTGCCCATGGCTTCCAGGTAAAGGCGCTTGCGTGTGACTTCGGGTGACTTTTTGTAGTCAGCAAGAATGGCCGTGAAGCGGCTGGCTTCGCCTTCAGCGCGGTTGACGCGCTCGACCGCATAGCCTTCGGCTTCGGTGACGCTTTGGATAGCCTCGCCGCGGGCCCGTGGGATTTGCTGGTTGGCTTTTTCTTGCGCTTGGTTGATGGTTCGCTCCCGGTCTTGGCGTGCCTCGTTGACTTCATTGAAGGCGGGCTTGACGGGATCCGGCGGCGTCACATCTTGCAGTTCCACCGTGACCAAGCGAACGCCCGTGCCGTAATCCGTCAGAATTTTCTGCATTTCTTCTTTGACCTGAACCGAGATGGCGACCCGTCCAACGGTCAGCACATCGCTGCCAAGCCGGTTGCCCACGACTTGGCGCATGACGGCCTCGGCGGTGTCGCGGATGGCCTGCCGGGACTCGCGCACTTGGAACAAATACTTGGTCGGGTCTTCAATACGGTATTGCACGATCCATTGCACATCGATGACATTCAGGTCACCACTCAGCATCAGCGAGACATTTTTGAAGGGGTTTTCATTGGCCGCGTACTGGGTCCGCCCGCCGTCTAATGACGTCGTCATGAAACCGAATTCTTCTTTCAGCACCCGCGCTGTAGGCACCATGCGGACTTCTTCGATGCCGTTGGGGAACTTGAAGTGCAGGCCTGGCTCAACGGTGCGGTTGACCGCACCAAAACGCTGAATGATGCCAGTCTCTTCAGGCTGCACCGTGAACCAGCTCGTGAAGGCAAAGTACAGCAGCAGCAGACCTCCGATCATCATGGCGATGGTTTTTGCATCGAGCGCTGAGGCGCGCTTTCGGATTTCTTGGACAACATCCTCGGGGTCATAAGCGGCCATGTTTTTTCCTTTCGGTTGGGCGTGAAATGCCACACGGCACGGCCGTGAAGCATCAGAGGTTGGCATTGAAGACGGGTCGCGCCGCATTCTTGTTGATGCAAAGGCGCTGTAGCGACCCGCTAAGCGTGATGACGCGGATAGCGGGTGGCGGTTGTTCCTGACCGCGCGGGTTGCTGGGGGCTTGTGTCAATGAGCGTGCGTGTCAAACGCAGCGTCGAGAAGATAGACCGAATTTCATTCTAGTCACAGAAAGGCCGCACAGGACCCTGCCAAGGGGCTTGGCATCTATTCGTTACAACTTAGTGCGCGCCAAGCTCGTCAATAGGCGCCGGCGCTTGGATGTGTGGCTCTATTCCGGCAAGACACCGATCTCTTTGGTGATCAGGGCCCATCGCTGATGTTCGCTTTTGAGGAAAGCCCCGACCTGGTCTGGCGACATCCCTGTTTCTGGCAGCGGGCCGGCGGCGGTGATTTTGGCGGCGATCTCGCGGTCAGCCGTCGCCGCGTTGAATTCCCGGTTCATCCGTTCAATCACTGACTTCGGCGTTCCGGTCGGCGCAACCAGCGCAAACCAACCACTCATGTCAAAGCCGGGGAAGGTTTCTGCCAAGGCGGGCACCTGTTCCCACCCGGGCACGCGCGTGGCGGTGGTGACAGCGATCATGCGCAGGCGGCCTTGGCGCACCAACTGTGCGGTGGAGGCAATGTCTGCCACCACGGCGTCAATGTGTCCACCGATGGCATCTTGCACCGCCACGCTCACCGAGGCGTAAGACGCCAAGTTGAACTCGGCTTTGGAGCGGGCATTCAAAAAGCGCGCGATCATGCCGCTGAAAGTTCGAGGGCCCTCGTTGCCCAAAGAAACTTTGCCTGCGCTGGCTTTGGCATGTGCCAGTAAATCTTGCAAATTCTGGAATGGAGATTCTGTGCGCACCAACACGGCAAAGGGGCTCTTGCCGACAAACGCGACAGGCACAAAGTCCTTCTGTGGGTCGTAAGGCATCGACTTGAACAAGTAAGCGTTGGTCACCAGCGCCGCCGTGGTGGCGAAGTAATAGGTGTTGCCATCGGCCGCGGCACGCGCGGCTGCTTGCGCACCGATGACGTTCTGGCCGCCGGGTTTGTTGTCCATGATCACCGCTTGGCCGAGGGACTTGGCCATGCGCTCGCCGATGATGCGGGCCACGTTGTCGGGGCCTGAACCGGCAGGTTGCGACAACACAAAGCGGATCGGTTTGTCCGGCCAGGTTTGTGCTTGGACGGTTGATGCCTGCAGGGTTGGAAACGCGGCCAAGGCCGTCGTCGCTTTGAGTAGTTTTCTGCGTGTCAAGGCTGATGTGACGGCGGTCGAAGGTGCTGTTAAATTTTTCATTTTTGTCTCCTCGGTTGTTAATTCGGTACAGTTTCAAGCAAGGTGTCGAGTGCGTTGAGTTGCTCGCTCAGTTCGCCCGGATTTTGGCAAACGCCATAGACGTAATGGTCTGGTCGCACGATGGCTGCAACGGTGTTGTTCTCAGCAAACCATTTTTCGAGCAGGCCGTCCGCCTCTGTCAGCTCTGGCGTGCCAAGTTGCACAACCCCCTCCGTCAAGCTGTTCGATGCAGACGCCGCTTGGCGCATGGCCTGACTGGCATGAGCGGCCAAAACAATGCGCCACCCCGACCCCACGGCATCGTCCATGCGTTGGCGCTGGCCGCTGGCCGTCACCAGCCAGGGCTGTGGAAACAGCGTGCCACGCTTCGGGTGTTGACGAGCGCTGAGCAGACCGTCTTGCAGCGGTGGTTGCACGTCTTGGCGCGGCACGGGTTTGACCACACCATCACTCTCTTCCAGCAAGTGAGCGTCACGAGCGCGCGCCTTGTTCACATCGCGCTCACCGATGATTTTTCCGATCGCCTTGATGCGGGTGGTGAGCGCCGTCACGTGGCCCTTGCGCTCCGGGGTGTAGCTGTCGAGCAAGCGGTCAGGCGCTGCGCCTTTCAGCACCGCGGCTAGCTTCCAGCACAGGTTGCTGACGTCGCGCAGCCCTTGGCACATGCCTTGCCCGAGGAAGGGCGGTTGCTGGTGGGCCGCATCACCGGCAATGAAGGCGTGTCCCTTGCGCCAGTCTTCGGCCACCAAGGCGTGGAAGCGGTAGCTGGCTTGGCGCCAGAGCTCGCCGTCTGCGGGGCTGATCCACGGCGCCAACAACTTCCAGGTGCCCTCCGGTGTGGCGAGTTGCTCGGGGTCTTCCCCCGGGTTGATGGAAATTTCCCAGCGCCGGTGACGTCCGGGGCCGATCACCATCGTGGCGGGCCGCTCTGGATGGCAGTACTGCACGCTGGTGACCGGCAGTTTGGACAAACCTTGCTCGTTGACCAGCACGTCCACGACCAGCCAAGGCTCGTCAAAACCGAGGTCCTCCAGTGCGATGCCTGCCAAGGTGCGGACGGTGCTGCTGGCGCCGTCGCAGCCGATCAGATAGCGCGCGCGAACCGTCGACGGATGGCCTTTGTCGTCTTGTAATTCAAGCCTCACGCCGCTCTCGTCTTGCGACAAATTGAGCAGTTGCTGACCCAGTGCAATAGTGACCGACGGAAAACTCGCCGCATGCGCGCGCAAGATGCGCTCCACCGGTGGCTGCGTGAACACGACTGAAGGCGTGTGCGCCAGCGGAAAGGGTTCGGCCACCGTCGACATGCGTTTGATCACCTGGCCATCAACACCGTAAAAAACAGAGTCAGTGAAGGGCTCTAAATAGGGTTTGATCTGTTCAAAGACCCCCATGTTTTGAAACAGCCGCGTGATCTCGTGGTCCAGTGCAATCGCGCGCGGCTTGTCGTAAACACCATGCGCACGGTCGCAGACAAACGTGCGAATGCCGCGCGCGCCTAGCAAGCCGGCCGCAACAGCACCGCTGGGGCCGAAGCCCACAATCGCAACGTCATAAGCGACGTCGTCGGCCGCCGTTTCATGGAGAACGCCAGTGGTCATGCGGCTTCGTCTTCGATCGTGTTGCGCAAGATGCCGATGTTGTCGATCTCGATCTCAACGGTGTCGCCGTGCTTCATCCAGACCGGCGGATTGCGCGCTTGACCGACGCCAGCTGGGGTGCCCATGATGATCAAGTCACCCGGTTCCAGGGTCATGCATTCAGACACTAACTTGATGGTTTCGGCGACGCCCCAGATCATGTCGCGGGTGTTGGCGTCTTGCATGATCTGGCCGTTCAATCGCGTCTGAATGCGCAGTTCTGAGGCGCCGGCTGGCAGCTCGTCCGCGGTCACCAGCAGCGGGCCAAAACCACCCGTGCGGTCGAAGTTTTTGCCGATGGACCATTGCGGTGTTTTCTTTTGGTAATCGCGCACCGAGATGTCGTTGAAGCAGCTGTAGCCGAAGACGGCGTCCAGCGCGTTGTCCAGCGTGGCGTGCTTGACGGTCTTGCCGATGATGACGGCGACTTCGGCTTCGTAGTCAAAACGGACTGAGACTTTCGGGCGCAAGGCTTTGGCGTTGGGCGCAAGCAGCGACGTGGCGGTGCGCATGAAGAACCACGGGTACTCGGGTTTGTCGCGGCCGCCTTCTTTGGCGTGGTCAAAGTAGTTCAGTCCTAAACAGATGATCTTGCCGGGCTCGGGCAGCAGCGGTGACAGCGTCAAACTGGCCAGCGGCATGCGTGGGGCTTTAGATTCGATCGCGGCCTTGGCGGCGGCCATCATGTCCACGCCGTTGCGCAGATTGGTGCGCAGGTCACTGCTCAAGTCGGGCATGGCCAGCTGCAGGTCAATCACGTCTGACCCGGTGACCACGCCGAGGCGGTCTTGGTTCTGCTGGCGGAAAGTGGTGAAACGCATGAAAACTCCTGGATAAAAAACGGGGATAAAGATCAGGTCGGGGCAAACATCACAGCGCGTTGGGCCACCTTGAGCACGGCACTGGGTGGTGCCGAGATGCCCCATTGGTCAACCCGACCCGGCGGCCAAGTCCAGTCGCCTGGTTGGCCGGCTCTGTAGCTGTCGTCGATTTGCTGGACATCTGAGGTGTACTCAATGACGATGTCAAACGGCCCGACGAAGTAGTTGAAAACGTTGTTGCCGGGACCGTGGCGACCCGGCCCCCACTCGATGCCGAAGCCGGCGTCTTTCATGCGGCCACCGCCGCGCATCACGGCCTCGGTGGCGGCGACCACGAAGGCCACGTGGTTGAGGGCGTCGTTGTCGGTGTCGCCCAGCGCGATGCTGTGGTGGTCGCTGTTGCAACGCATGAACGCCATGATGCGGGTCCGGTCTGACAAGGAGAAATCCAGCACCTGCTCCAGGAAAACGCGAGACGCCTCGACGTCGTGGCTGTTGAGAACGGCATGCGCCAAGCGGATGGGTGCGTCGGGCTGCACCGAGGTGTCCGTGTGCAAGGCATCGCCGAAGACCAGTTGAAAGACGCGGCCATCGGGGTCGGCTATCGACAAGGCTGTGCCACCCCCAGGGCTCTTCAGTTCTGCCAGCGGCTGCACCACGCGGCCACCGGCTGACAGCGCCGCAGTCGCAGCTTGTTGTAGGGCCTGCACGCTGCGGGCTCTGAGCGTGACGTGGCGTATTTGTGCGGGTCCTTCTTGCTGGTGCAAGGCCAGCACATGGTGGTCAGCGCCGGTCGCGCGCAGGTACAGTGCACCGGCTTCGCGTGCGGCCACACTCAGGCCCCAGACGCGGGTGTAAAAATCTTCAGCCAAGGCGAGATCGGGCACATTGAAGGCCACGCTGCGCAAGCCGCTGATGAGGGAGGATGCATGGGTCATGTTGTGGGTGGCCTTGGGTTGGAGGAGGGCGGTGTCGTTGTCGTGTCAAGCAATGGCAGGCCTAAAAATCGGCTGGCATTGCCCTGTGTCATTCTTTGCAGTGCTTCTGGCGTCAGCGATGCGGCTTCTAGCCGAGCGACGGGTTGGTCGTCATGAAAGTTGAAGGGGTAGTCCGTGCCGATCATCAGCTGCGTATCGCCAAAGCAGTGCACAAGATGCTTGAGCGTGGCCTCGTCAAAGACCAAGGTGTCGTAGAAAAATTGACGTGCTTGTGCGGTGGGCGACTGCAGCACTGATTCGCGCAGCGCCGGAAACACGCTGATGGCTTGCTCCAGTCTCGGCAGCAACATGGCCAGGGTGCCGCCGCCGTGACTGAAGGCCATGCGCAGACGAGGGCGGCGCAAGATCAAGTTACTGGTCAGGGCGGAGGCCGCAGCCAAGCCGACGTCTGTCGGGTAGGCCAGCACTTGCTGAAGCGGCGGCGGTCCGATCAGTCTGTCCATGCCTGTCGGTCGCAAGGCGTGCACAAACACCGCCATGTCGAGCGCTTCGCAAGCTTCAAAGAACGGGTCTAACCGCAGGTCGCCGATCACCATGCCGTTGATGTTGCTGCCTATTTCGACGCCCGCAAAGCCAGGGGTCCGGCGCAGGTACTCGAGTTCTTTGATCGCCAGGTCGATGTCTTGCAGCGGCACGGCGCCCAAGCCGATCAACTGGCCGCCGGACTCGGCCACCATGGCGGCGATCTGGTCGTTCAGGTAGCGCACCAGCACCGCACCGTCGGCGGCTTTTAGCCAGTACGACAGCAACTCAGGCATTGGTGAAATAGCCTGCAACGCCAAGCCCATGTCCGCAAAATCAGCCAAGCGGCGTGAGGTGCTCCAGCACTTGTCAGACACCGTCCGGTAGTTCTTGCCGTCGATGATGACCTGCCGGTGGCAGGCATCTGCAGGCGCCATGCTGGGCCAGCCGGAGGGCGCGGCTGCGCCTAAAAATGAGGGAAATTCGAAGGGGATGACATGCGCGTGCGTGTCGACCCCGCAGGCGCAATGCGAGCGCAATAGGCTGCTCAAGTGAGCGACGCTGAGGCGCTGGAAGTTTGATCTTGGCGCACGGGTGTCATGATGGGTCTCCGGTTCTATGTATTTGGCGAGCAGTTTAAAAGGCGGCACTTCATTTATCCAGTCGATTCTTTGAATAAATACAATCCATCCCATGGATATAAAAGCTGTTGACCTGAACTTGCTGGTGGTGTTTGCCGCCATGATGAAACACCGCAGCGTGACGCGGGCTGCCGAGGCCTTGAATTTGAGTCAACCCGCCATGAGTGCAGCGCTGGCACGGCTGCGGGTTTTGTTGAACGATCCGTTGTTTGTGCGCTCAGGCTGGCAGATGCAGCCGACGCCGCGCGCCCTGGAGCTGGACGAGCCTGTCCGTCAAGTGGTCGAGATCATTCGCTCAGACATTCTTCAACCCTTGACCTTCGACCCGGCCACGGCCAAGCGCAGCTTCACCCTGTTGATGCCAGACATTGGTGAGGTGAATTTTTTGCCGCGTATTTTGGCGCTGTTGGCTGAGCAGGCCCCCCACATTGATCTGCGCACCTTGGCCATGCCGCGTCATGCGGCGGCCGGAGCACTCGAAACCGGCGCTGCTGAACTGGCGATTGGCTACTACCCGGATCTGGAAAAACCCGGTTTCTTCCGGCAAAAGTTGATTGACAACAGCCACGTCTGTGTGGTCCGTCAAAGCCATCCGGCGATCGGTTCGCGGATGACGCAGACGCAGTTTTTGGCGGCATCCCATGCGGTCGCAAAACCCGATGGCCGGGAGCATGTCTTTGAGCAGTTCTTGCAACAAAAGGGCTTGAAGCGGCGGGTGGTTGTCGAACTGTCACACTTCATGAGCTTGTTGCCGATTGTTGAAAGCTCTGATCTGGTGGCCACCGTGCCGCGCGATCTGGCGCAGTTTTTCGTCGCTCACGGAAAAATCAAGATGGTCGAAATTCCCATCAAGCCGCCGGTCATCGATGTGCATCTGATATGGCATCAGCGTTTCCAAAAAGATCCGGCACATGTTTGGTTGCGTTCCTCGATTCACCAGGTGCTTGGCTGAGCCTATCCACGCCGTGGATGGCATCTATCTGTCGAATTAACTTTGCAATTAGCGCTCAGGGCTCTTACCATGCAGCCAATCCCAAAACGAGGCTATTCAATGAAGCAAGCAATCCCGTTGGTTACCCTGGCACAGGCAACAGTCACACGCCGACAGGTTCTGGCTGTTGGCGGACTGGCGCTTACGCCTTTGAGTTTTGCGCAGCGAACCTACCCGGATCGTGCCGTGAAAGTCGTTGTGCCCAACGCCCCGGGCAGTTCTGTGGACACCATCGGCCGCGTGGTGTGCATCGAGATGGCTCGCTTGCTCGCTCAGCCCATGGTGATCGACAACCGCGCAGGCGCTGCGGGTGCCATCGGTGTTGAGGCGGTGCGCAATGCGCCAGCGGATGGCTACACGGTACTGATCGGTTCGAGCAGCGCCCTGTCAGTGGCGCCACTGTTGCAAAAAGCAGTGACCTACAACGCCTTGCGGGACTTTGAACTCGTCTCCTTGATGGCTTTTTTGCCCAATGTACTGGTCTGCCATAACCAGTTGCCGGTGCAGAACCTGTCGCAGCTGATCGCCTACGCCAAGTCCAAAGGCAACGGTTCCAACATGGCGTCGGCCGGTGTCGGTTCGGTCAGCCATTTGGCTGGCATGGCGCTGCAGAGTGCCGCCGGATTCAAGTCGCTGCACGTGCCTTATAAGGGCGGTGCCCAAGGCGTTGCCTCAGTGGTTTCCGGCGAGACGGATTGGGTGCTGACACCCGCGCCGGCGGCCATGTCCCTGGTGGCGGCTGGCCGTTTGAGATTATTGGGTCACAGCATGCCGCCCACCAGTCAACCTTTGGGGGCAGTGCCTTCGCTGGGTGCCAGCTTGCCCGGTTTTGAATTTGCCAGCTGGATTGGTTTGATGGCGCCCAAAGGCGTTCCAAGTGCAGTCGTTGAATTGCTGTCGAAGACCATGACGGTGGCGTTGCAGCGTCCTGAAGTGCACAAGGCGTTTGAGCTGAACGGGGCCGTGTCGCAGGCTTCCTCGCCAGAAGGATTTAGGGCTTACTTGACGCGGGACATCGACATCAATCGACGGGCCGTTGCGACTGCGGGTTTGCAGGCG
>CANCCE010000023.1 GCA_947374505.1 Comamonadaceae bacterium
CTGGTGGCGGCCATGCGAATCACACGCGAAGTGGGCGGCAATTTTGCAGAGATTCTCGAATCGCTGGCGCACACATTGCGTCGCAAGCATGACATGGAAGGGAAGATCAAAGCGCTGACAGCGCAGGGCAAATTACAAGGCATCGTGATGGCTTTATTGCCAGCCTTTCTATGCCTGATATTGACCTACATGGAACCTGAAGCCATGTCCCCCTTGTACAACACCTGGATGGGTTATGGGGTGCTGACAGTCACGACCATCATGCTGCTTCTTGGGCACTTGCTCATTTCAAAGATTGTGACGATCGACGTATGACTACCAACATTGTTCTCTTGATATTGGCCACGATGATCGGGGTGATTGCCCTGATCGTCTTGTACGTTTACTCCAACTTACAAAAAGACGTTCCAACGGATGACCGACAGTACATGGACGAGCTCCCGGCGGCTTTACGCTTGATGTGGCCGCTGGTGCGTTTGCTCGACTACCACCTGACATCCCGCATAGACCTGGACAAACTAGAACGAACAAGCGCTCAACTCAACACCAGCGGCGTGTCGCACTTGATGACAGCAGAGCAGTTTTATGCAGTCCGCATTGTGTCTATGTGTGTGGTGGCAGGTTTCTGGTTCTTAACCGCCTCTTTACTGAAAATGTCTTCCCTGACGATGGTTGTCGTCTGCGTCGCGGGAGGGTATTTTTACCCCATGCTCTGGCTACGTGATCGGCGACTGAAGCGCTACAAGCAAGTCCAAAGGTCCTTGCCGATGTTTCTTGACTTCATCACCATGGCCGTGGAGGCCGGGCTTAACTTGACAGGCGCACTGAATCAAGTGGTGCAAAAAGGACCTGCAGGCCCTTTGCGTCAAGAATTTTTCATGGTGGTGCGTGACCTGCGCTCAGGGCTGCCGCGTGCCGACGCCTTGCATCGCATGGATACGCGCCTGCAAATGCCTGAAGTGACAAGTTTTGTCGGCACGGTGGTACAGGCTGAAAAGATGGGGGCATCTTTGGGAAAAGCGCTGCGCTCTCAAGCTGAACAACGACGCAACGAGCGCTTTATGCGCGCCGAAAAGCTCGCCATGGAAGCCCCGGTGAAGTTGATCGGCCCGCTGATGATGTTTATTTTCCCCTGCACATTTATCGTTATCGGGTTCCCCATCGTGATGAAATTTTTAAAATCGGGTGTGGCTTGAAACTTGGTTCCGTTTACCGCGAAACAGACAAGCTGTGCGTGCTGCCCCGGGTTTGGAAGGCGGTCAATGCCTACGAGCGTACGCGTGGTTTGCTTGGACGCCCGCCGCTTGCCAACGGTGAAGGGTTGCTGATAGACCGATGCCGCATGGTGCACACAATGGGTATGCGCTATGCGCTTGATTTGATTTTTTTAGATGCTGACGGTCACATTCTAAAAATGGTGTCCAACGTGCCGCCGCTGCGGTTAGCGGGCGCTTTATCAGCGCAGTCAACGCTGGAACTTCCTGCCGGCGCGATGGCAGGGCTCGGACTTCAATTGGGTGAGCCACTGAGTTGGCGCGAGGCGATGACATGAGACTTACTTCAACTGGGCTCTTGAGCTTAGCCTTCTTAGTATTGACAGGTTGCGCTGTTAAGTCCGATCAAGTGGCGGGCACTGAGTCGCAATTGATGCACCGGGAAGCGCAAGCCGCCTATGACCAAGGCGATGATGCGCGGGCGGAGCAACTGTACAAAAAGCTCACCACACTGGGGCCACAAGATGCTGAAACCTGGTTTCGTTTGGGCAATCTTTACGCCCGCACAAACAAACCGCAAATAGCGCAGGAGGCCTACTTAAAGTCGCTCTCAATGAAAGACACGGATCCGCGGGCTTGGAACAATCTCGGCATCGTCATGCTCCGACAAGCTTGGCTGGCATTGGTCCAGGCCAAGCTCATTTCTGAAAAGAACGATCCGGCCTTTGAGAACACCGCCGTGATCATCAAAACGCTGGAAACCTTGCCGGCTATTGCGAGCGAAAAAACCAAATGAGGCTTTTGTCGGGCATCGCTCATCCGCCAAATCAGCGACAACGGGGTCAAACGATCACCGAATACCTGATCATTTTGCCCGTGCTGTTGCTGCTGGTACTGGGAGTGATCCAGTACGCTTTTATTTACCAAGCGAAAGTCTCACTGAACTATGCGACCTTTATGGGAGCCCGCCAAGGCGCCCTGAAAAGTGGCAATTTAAGGTCCATCAAGGACGGTATTGCCGCTGGTATGACGCCGTTTTTCATGAGGACAAACACCACCCCCAATTTAGCCACTTTGGGTATCGCCAGATCTGTAGCGATGATCGAAATCTTCAATCCGGGCACAGCCACGGTTGAAATCATCAGTCCGACGAAGGATGCCTTCGATGGGTTCAATGAAGATGGTGCAATTCCCAATGACAACCTGATGTTCCGTCAGAACGCCGGTCTTCAGGGCGACATGTCCCTTCAGGACGCTAATCTTTTAAAGATCAGGGTGACTTACTGCGTCAAGTTAAACGTGCCAGTGGTGAACCGCGTTATTTACGCCATCTCGGCAGGCATTACAGGGATCAAAAATTTAGCCGATGAAGGGTTTTGGGATTCATCAAGTGAGTCAACCCCAACAGCGTGTTCGATGACGACAGATAAATGGGCTCCCGTCAAAGGCCCAGTCAATGAAAAAATAGCCGCTATCCCAACCACCGTGACGATTCCTTTAGGTCCTCTTGGCAGTCAAGACGTCCCCGTGCCGGTAGATTTGCAAGGTTTGGCGACGGATTTGACGGACAAAGCTTTCAATCTATTGCCACAAAAAGTTCCAAGAATTCCCGGGCTCGAATGGGATATTGAAGGCATGCGAATACCGATCACCGCCGAGGCCATTATTCGAATGCAAAGCCCGTTCAAGTTTTAAGCAGCCCTATACCCACTGGACACGACATGACAACTAGCGTGAAGACTGATTTTTGCAAGCATTTTTCGACACTTTCCGATGAACTGGGTCCCATCCATACAGCCACCTTTTTGAAAAATGTGTCGGTGCTGGAACTGGCCGCCGGGCGTAAGTTGATACGCCATCGCATGCCGGTTGACTCTATTTATTTCATCGTCGACGGCAGGGTCGAGGTGACCCTTGAAGACGGCCAGACAACCACTGTATTGAACG
Organism: Comamonadaceae bacterium; assembly: GCA_947374505.1. Classification (GTDB taxonomy): domain Bacteria; phylum Pseudomonadota; class Gammaproteobacteria; order Burkholderiales; family Burkholderiaceae_C; genus Polaromonas. Next base: position 3,162 of record CANCCE010000023.1, read on the forward strand.
TGCTCGAACCCGGCCAGTGGCTGGGCGAGGTGTCTTCACTCAGCGGCGATTTGACGGCCAGTGCCACCATCACCACGCAAACACCCGCGCGCTTCTTGCGCATGCGGCACGAAATTTTCGAAAACCTCATCACCGGAGACCAGGCTGTTGCCAGCGTGCTGCTGCCCCATCTGGTGCTCATGCTCTCCGACCGTTTGCGAAAGGCATATCAGCGCGAAGCGTCTTTGTCGCAAAGTAAAGCCTGATTGGAATCATCATGGACATTAAGCACTTCCTCAAACTACAGCCCGGCTTCGAAAGCTTTTCGGATGCGCACCTGGATGCACTCGCAAACATGATGAGCGTAGTCATCTATCCAGCCAAGCACTCCTTCACGCTGCGGGGCGAACAAGGCCATTCTTTTTACCTGATCATGGATGGGGCTGTCGCGGTGAACGATGGTGACCCTTTGAGTGAGCAAGACTCTGACCGTTTACTGCGTATTGGTGAGTGGTTTGGACTGTTGTCACTGGTTGAAAATTTGCCTGCTTTTGAAAATTGCAGTGCCACCGAAAACGTCACCGTTGCTGCATTCAACCGGGTGCAGTTTAACGATCTCATTGAGACGGCACCCCCTGTCGGACAACATCTCCTGTACATGCTTGCCAAGCAACTCGCGCGCACTCTGATTGCCCAAAATAATCGACTCAGTGCCCAGGCACGAAATACCAAAAAATGAGTTTTTCCAAATACAAAGTAGCCATGTTTGGCAGCTACTACCGTGGCTTTTATTTGCTCAATGAGCTACTGCATGGCGACATCAGCGATCAAGTGAGCGTCGTTGGTGTTGCCACCGACAACCCACAGGCCAGCAATATTGCGGCCGACAAGCGTGTTTGGCAATACCCCCACTCTGCCTATGAAGAGGGAATGGTCTCTGACCTGGCCGAAGAATTCAACGTGGAGACTTTCACTGGGACCGTCAATGCCCAGCCGTTTTACGACATCATTGAACAGTGGAAACCGGACATTTGTGTCATGGCGACTTTCGGTCAACGGATCAAGGCGCGACTGATCAATACACCGCCACTTGGGTTCTACAACATGCACCCCTGCATTGACGACTCCTGGCCAAGTGAATACGTCGGGGGCAACCCGTTTCAAGCCTTGATGCGAGATGGCAAGCGTTATTGCACGATTGCTTTTCACGCGGTGGATGAGTCGTTTGACACAGGGCCGCTGATAGAAATGTCGAAAAAGATAGCACTTCCCAAAGAAGCGTCTGTCACCGACATGCATAAGATTTCTTCTTTTGCGGCGGCGCAGTTGGCCAGCGGCGCGGTGAAAAAAATCATCGCCCGGCACCAAGCCGCTACGTGATGGTCATGTTGAAAAAAAAGACAAGCCGACTGAACGTCAGCCGGCCAGCTGACCCGTTGGCACCGGAGCGACCTCCATCCTATGCGATCAAGTTGCGACTGACCATCAGCGCTCTGTTCATGTGCCTGATCCTGCCGTCGTTCGGGTTGGTCGTTTACTACATCTACAAAAACAACTACAAGATCTACAAGGAAAACGCCTCGGAGCAGATCACAAATCACAACAACCAGACGAAAGACAAGCTGCACGCCTTGCTCGACCCGATCAGTGCCTCGCTGCTCAGCATGGCCAAGCAGGTCCGTGACGACCCCCAGTTATTTGACAGTGCCAGCGTCAACGACACGCTGCTGTTGCACCTAGAAAACAACCCCAATCTGGTCTCCATCTTCCTGGCCTCTGACAAAGGTAGTTTTCATCAAGTGCAAAAAATGCGGGAAGGCATGATCGTAGCGAACAGGGTTCCACCCGCAGATGCGAACTTCAACTTTTGGGTTGTTCAACCTGGCTTGCAATCGTCAAAAAATACACAGCCCGCCAATTCGGTCTTCACGTTTTACAAGACCCGCGACACGGCACCGCTCGATACCTTTGTCATCGCCAATAACTATGACCCTCGCGAGCGTCCGTTTTACAAAAGTTTAGCGAGCACCGTTGCCCATGCGCCAGAGGTGCTGCGTCAACGTTTTATTTTGCTGGATGAGCCTTATATCTCGGGCAGCACATCCCGTCCGACGATGACGGTCTCGACCCCTGTTTATGCCGACGAGAAATTCAAAGGGATGTTGGGTGAATCCTTTGAACTTTCTGCGATTTCAACTTTTTTGAAATCCATTCAAATCAGTCAAAACAGCGAGACTTATATCCTCGATGGAGAAGGCGACATCGTCGTCAGCACGGGTTTGGACAACGGTTACACGATCGACAAGAAAAAGCTGGTCAAGCAAAACGTACTCAGCGCCGATGGAAAGGCGGTTCAGCAAGCCTTCCAGTTGCATGCATCCGGCAAGAACCGTCAGTTTGAGTTCACTCATGCCGGCACATCTGAGATTTATCTTGCCCAGTTCACCGAGTTTCCGAACAACTACAACAAAAAATGGGAAGTTCTGACACTTGCTCCTGTCAGCGATTTCTTGGTTGGCCTCAACGAAATCAACAAGCGTCTCATTGCCTATGGTGGACTGGCCTGTCTGGTGTTGGCATTTTTGACCTATGTACTCTCCCGAAAAATTTCACGTCCAATTGAAATTCTGACCGAAGATATTCGTGACTTGCTCGACTTCAATCCCTCCAGAAGAGTGATTCATTCCAATATTTTAGAAATTAATATTCTGAGCAATGCTGTCAATAAACTGCGCAATACGCTCAAAGCATTCACCACATATGTGCCTCAGGATTTAGTCAATGACTTGCTGCGCTCTGGCAACGACATTGAACTCGGCGGAGAAAGCCGCTACCTGACTATTCTCTTCACAGACTTACAAGGCTTTTCATCGATATCGGAAGTGACACCGTCACGCGAACTGATGAAGCTCATCTCTGCCTACTTGGCACTGGTGACCCAAACCGTCAAAGAAGAAACCGGGACGGTTGACAAGTTCATCGGAGACTCGGTGATGGCGTTTTGGGGCGCCCCGCTGCTGGATCAAAACCATGCTTACCACGCCTGCGTTGCGGCGGTGAAATCTCAACGTCGCATGGTGGGATTGAACGAGCAACTTGTCAAAGAAGGCCTGTCGCCGCTGACCGTTCGAATCGGCATTCATTCTGATGCCGTGCTGGTCGGCAATATCGGATCGCCGACGCGCATGAGCTACACGGTGATGGGTGATGGCGTCAATATTGCAGCGCGCCTGGAAGGCATCAACAAAGAATTTTCGACCTCCATTTGTATCAGCCATGCCACTTACAAAGAAGCCGGCGAGCGGCTCTGGACACGGCCGGTTGACGTGATCACAGTCAAAGGCCGCAAGGGCGAGATTCCGATTTATGAGCTGCTGGCGATTCGTGGGGATGACCCGGAAACGATGCCCACAGAACGTGAGCAAGCACTGTGCAAAGCAACACACAAAGCATTTGCGCTGTTCGTCAACCAGCATTACAACGAAGCGGCAGACCAGTACCAGGCGATCGCCGATTCTTTCAATGATGATCTATCCATGATCATGAAAAACAGATGTCTGCAACACCTCAACAGCGTCACGCCGGCGCGTACCCACCCGATTGAATAAAGGAATTTTTGTGAAAATATTGCGAAGTCAAACCCATCAGGGCCAAGGAGTCGCCCGATGGGATCGGCTCCCCGGAAGGCTTGCCAACTTGGCATTTCTGGCGACTTGGGTGCTTGCAGAAATGATGCTGGGGGTTGCATCGGCACAGCCATCACAGCCCCCCATCGCCCGCAAGACACCCTTGGTAAAGGCTAACAATGGGCAGATGGCGGCGCCCGACATCGCTCGTATTTTGAACCGTGGCGAGTTGGTGGTGGCGATCATCGCCAGTGACTCAGCGCCCTTCTTCTCAGAGAAAGATGGCGTGATGGTGGGTACTGATGTCGATGTCGCCCGTTTGATCGCGAAGGAACTGGGGGTTCCAGTACGGTTTGACCGAAGTGCAAAAACATTTGAAGCGGTGGTTAATCTGGCGGCCGAAGGCAGTGCAGACATTGGCATGGGGCGCTTGGCCAAAACTGTCTTACGGGCACAAAAAGTCAGCTTCAGCACGCCCTATATGAAGTTACCGCACTCTTTCATGATCAATCGACTGGAATTTTCGAAGATTTCAGGAGACCGCGCTGCGCCGAATGTTATTCGCAACTTCAGCGGGACCTTAGGCGTTATTGGGCGATCCGCTTGGGAAGAATTTGGACGGCGCAATTTTCCAAAAGCCAAAATTGTCACCTACCCCTCCTGGGACAAAGTCGTCGCGGCAGTGACAAAAGGTGAAGTGGTGGCGGCCTACCGCGACGAATTTGAAATTCAAAAAATCATGCGTGCAGACCCGGGGTTAGCGCTGACGCTCAGAACTGTGACCTTCAACGACATTGAGTCTTTGCTGAGCCTGATGGTTGGGATTCAGGACACCACCCTGCTGTCCTTCGTCAATGAAGTCATTACCTTGCGAACTGAAAAACCAACTGTGGCCATGCTGCTGAAAGATTTGAAGCAATGAACTCCGTTTCAACCGTCAATGCAGAAGGGCCTCTCAGCAAGCTGCAACAGTACCGCCGCTTTTCCATGCACCCGCTGACAGTCTTGGGCTGCGTGATATTGGGTGGCTTTCTTGGGCTGATGGCACCCGGTTTTTCTCTGAATCTGTCCGTTGTGGGCATGGTCTACGTCGACCTTTTAAAAATGATCGTGATGCCCTTCATGGTGTCGGCCATCATTTTCAGTTTACAAAACCTTTTTCATGCCGGTGGTGCCTCCCACATACTGCGCCGCGTGTTGGTGGTCTTTGTCTCGTTCTCGGCCATCGTTGCGGCCGTTTCGGCTGGTCTTTTCATGCTGGCAAGCCCAGGTGACCATTTGTCTGACAGCGTGAAGTCGTCCCTTGGCGCCATCGTTGGCGCCAACTCTGAGAGCATTAACTTTGACATGTTTCTTTGGAAGGCCGATGACATTCCGAAGGAAACCACGATCGCGGATGTCTTCATGTCCTTGATCCCCTCCAATATTTTTGCGGCGCTGGCCGGGGACGACACGCTCAAGGCCCTGGTCTTTGCACTGCTTTTTGGCTTTGCTGTCGGACAGGTCCCCAGCCGTGTGTCGGGTGGCCTGAATCAAACTCTGGAAACGATTTACAAAAGTTGCCAGACCTTGACCCAGTGGATGAACTTTCCTTTGCCGATCGTGCTGATTTGCTTATCGGCGAGCCAGATTGCCAAAACCGGTTTTGAGCCATTGCGCGCGATGTCTGGGTTTGTGATCACCTTCTTAGGGATCAGTGCAGTGCTGCTGGTCATGGCGGTTCTGGTCATTCGGAGTCGTGCATCTATATCCCTGAGCGAGGCCATCCGCGCCATGCGTGCACCCTTTGCACTCGGTGTTGCGACCAACAACAGCGCCACTTGCATGGCGTCCATGATTGAGGCGTTGGCAGACATTCTGGGCTTTTCCAAGTCCCGCGTGGAACTGCTGGTTCCCCTCAGCGTGTCACTGCTGAAAGTCGGAGCGGTGGCTTATTTTGTCAGTGCCACCTTGTTCGTGGCCGACCTTTATGGGCGCGACATGGTGGCGGCCGATGTCGGACTGGTTGTGCTGATATCGTTCCTGGCGGGTTTTGCCTCCAGCGGCATGGCCGGGATCGTCTCGATTGCGCTGGTCGGGACTATTTGCAAATACTTGAATCTTCCGTTTGAAGCGGCTTTCATCTTGTTCGTGGCGGTTGATCCGATTTGCGCCATGGCACGTACAGCGGTGACAGTGGTTTCAGGTTGCGCTGCAGTGGCACTTATTTGCCCCAAGCCTGTGTCGCAAGTTGCTGCCGCTGATCAGTCGGGAAATAGACTGTCACTCTGATGGCTTTTTCAGGTGCTACCCCGTACCAGTAATTCATAGCCTAAATCGATGCAGGGCGACTCTACAGACGCACCGCGCATCAACGCCAGCAACATGGCCGCAGCGGCATTGCCAATCTCTGCACGCGGTGTGCGGACGGTCGTGAGTGGGGGCAACATCTCGTCACTGCCGGTGAGATCATTAAAACCCGCCACCGCCACCCGTTGCGGCACGGCCATGCCCAACCTCAACGCAGCCAGCAGGGCACCTTGGGCCAGGTCGTCGTTGCAAAAGAAAATAGCATCGACTGCGGGTTGTTGGCCCATGATTTGCTCAAACATGCGGGCGCCCAGCGAGATGGATGAGGGTGCCGGGTTGAGCCACTCTAAGCTGGGGTTGTACAAGCCCGCCGCCTGCATTTCACGCCGCCAGCCCTCTAAGCGTTGCAATGTGCGCGGGTCCAGTTGGGCCGCGGCAAAGGCAATGCGTTGGTAACCACGGGCCAGCAAGTGACGTGTCAGGTCTGCCCCGGCATTGGTTTGAGAAAACCCCACACTGTAGACGTCTGCCGTGCCAGAGGCTTCCATGAGGTGCACGCAGGGCACGCCGCTTTGCCCAATGAGCTGTCGGGTGGCGTCGTTGCGCTCAAGCCCGGTGACCAATAAACCTGCCGGGCGATGCAGCAGTTGTTCGCGCAGCAAGATTTCTTCTTCTGCCGCGTCGTAGTGCGTGACCCCGATCAGAGTCTGGTAGCCGCCCAAGCGCAGCGTGCGCTGAATCGCTTCGAGTAAATCGACAAACAGCGCGTTAGACAACATCGGGATCAACACCGCCACATGATTGCCAACGCCTGATGCTAAAGCGCGGGCCGCTGGGTTGGGCATGTAGCCCAACTTGGACACGGCCGCTTGAACGCGGACGACGAGCTCGGGATCTACCGCCCGCTCACCCCGCAATGCGCGGGACACGGTGATCGGGCTGACACCCGCAGCGCGAGCCACATCAGCTAGGGTGATGCGGCCTGTGGCACGGGAGCGTGGTGCACTGGAATTCATAGACGGATGGAATGTTGGTGTTGTGGTGTACAGGGAAACTACTGATCTGAGATTTTTAAACTTCGCATAGGATAGCGCTATCCAAAATGGCTGGACAGGTGGGCAATCCCTAGGTTGCACAGGCGGTTTGGTTTTTTTTAAATCTCACGGATAGCGCTATCCAAAAAACGAATGAAGACGATGCGTGCAATGGTGATCATGGGTGTGGCCGGTTGCGGTAAAAGTAGTTTGGGTGCGCTGGTTGCCCAAACCATCGCCTGGCCGCTGGTGGAAGGTGACGACCATCACAGCCACGCCAATCTTCAGAAAATGCAAAGTGGTGTGCCGCTGACGGACGCTGACCGCGAGGGCTGGCTCACCACCTTGTGTGCGCAGTTACGCGCTCACCCCCACGGGGTGGTGCTGACCTGCTCTGCGCTGAAGCGGGCTTATCGCGAGCGTTTGCGCCAGGCGGCACCAGGGATTCGGTTTGTTTTCATGGACATCACACGCGCGCAAGCGCAAGTGCGCGTGGCAGCCCGGTCACATGCTCACATTTTTCCGACCACGCTGGTGGACAGCCAGTTTGCCACGCTGGAGTCGCCCACCGGCGAAGCCGGTGTTTTACGGGTGGATGCGATGGCCCCCCTGACACAACTGCAAGCCGAAGTCACCACTTGGCTGGCCTACAAGGAAACCACATGAGCACAGAACACCACACACCCGCCCCGGTCAGTCGATTTCAACGCACTGCCAACACCCTGATGGCCACCTGCCTGGGAATCATGGCGGTCTCCGTCTTTCTCAATGTGGTTTTACGTTACGGCTTTGGCAGTGGCGTGGCCGCGAGTGAAGAACTCTCGCGGTTGCTGTTCGTCTGGATGGTTTTTATTGGCGCCACGGCCGCTTACCCGGCGGGTGAGCACATGGCCTTCACCAGCTTGGTGGGCATGCTCAAAGACAAGCCGATCCCCATGCGACTCATGACGTCGCTGATTCGGCTGGCCGTGATTCTGGGCTGTGGCTTGGTGGGCTGGGGCGCTTGGCAGCAAGTGCTGGTAGGTCTGGACAGTCGCTCTGTGGTGCTGGCTTACCCCATCGCCCTGCTGCCCTTGCCGGCACTGTTGTGCACCGCCTCGATTGGCGTGATGGCACTGGTCGAACTGATTCAACAAACACCGCTGAATCTCGGTTACGGCGCAGACGTCGAGTAAATCAAGATGAGCAACGAAGGTCTCGCTTTTATCGTTTTTTCGGCTGGCATGCTGGTGCTCATGGGCATTGGCATGAACATGGCTATGGCCTTGGTGCTCACGGGTGCAGGCATGGCTTGGGTGCTGGGGTTTTGGGACACGCAACTGCTGGCGCAAAACCTGGTGGCCGGGGTCGACAGCTTTCCGCTGCTGGCAGTACCCTTCTTCATTCTGGCCGGTGAACTGATGAACAGTGGTGGCATCAGCCGGCGCATCATCGTCATGGCGCAAGCCTGGGTCGGCCACATTCGCGGCGGACTCGGTTATGTGGCCATCGGGGCAGCGGTGTTGATGGCCAGCATGAGCGGATCGGCCTTAGCCGATACGGCCGCACTGGCCACCATTTTGATGCCCATGATGCGGCTGCAAGGCTACCCGATGCACACCTCTGCGGGCTTGATTGCTTCGGGTGGCATCATTGCGCCCATCATCCCGCCGAGCATGCCGTTTGTGATTTATGGCGTGACCACCAACACCTCCATTTCGGCCCTGTTCGTGTCCGGCATCGTCCCGGGTTTGATCATGGGTGCAGGCTTGATCGTGGCATGGCGCTGGGTGTTGCGTGGCCTGAAGTTGCCCCAAGGCACCGCGCTGCCCATGAAGGAACGGTTGGCTGCAACTCTCAAGGCCTTCTGGGCCTTGTTGATGCCCATCATCATTATTGGCGGCATGAAAAGCGGCATCTTCACGCCCACCGAGGCCGCCGTGGTGGCCGCTTTTTACGCGCTGATGGTGGCCCTGTTTGTGCACCGCGAAATGAAAATTGTGCAGGTCCATGGCGTGCTGGTGCGCGCGGCCAAGACCACCGCTATCGTGATGTTTTTGTGTGCAGGTGCCCAAGTGGCCAGCTACATGATCACGCTGGCAGACCTGCCCAATGTGCTGACTGGATGGCTCGGTCCACTGGTGGAAAGCCCACGCTTGCTCATGCTGGTCATGATGATGGTGTTGATCGTCATTGGCACCGCGCTGGACTTGACGCCGACCATTTTGATTTTTGCCCCAGTGATGCTGCCGATCGCCGTCAAAGCCGGTATTGACCCGGTTTACTTTGGCTTGATGTTTGTGCTCAACGGTGCCATTGGTTTGATCACACCCCCCGTCGGTACAGTCCTGAATGTGGTGGCCGGGGTCGGTAAGCTCTCGCTGCACCAGGTGATCAAAGGGGTGAATCCATTTCTCTTCACCTATTCGATCATTCTTTTTGTCTTCGTCCTGTTCCCGCAGATCGTGACCGCACCCGTCGCTTGGATGCGTTGAGCGATCTCTTTTTTAACGCCATTTCAACAAAACCCAAGGAGACCTTTATGACCATTTTTCGTCGCACGCTCATGGCCGTCACTGCCACCGCCCTGCTGGGCGCATCGGTAGCTGCGCTGGCCCAAGACATCAAACCCCGCTTGATCCGTTTTGGCTACGGCTTGAACGAGCAGAGCAACCAAGGCCGCGCCGCCAAGGTCTTTGCCGAACAGGTCGAAAAAGCCTCAGGCGGCAAGATGAAGGTGCGTGCGATCGGTGCTGCAGCCCTTGGCCCGGACACGCAAATGCAACAAGCGCTGATTGGCGGCGCACAGGAAATGATGGTCGGTTCCACCGCCACCTTGGTCGGTATCACCAAAGAAATGGCGCTGTGGGACACCCCCTTCTTGATCAGTAGCGCCAAGGAAGCCGACACCCTTCTGGACGGCCCCATTGGTGAGAAGATCAAAGCTAAATTGCAAGACAAAGGTCTGATCGGTTTGGTCTATTGGGAAAATGGTTTTCGCAACCTGACCAACAGCAAGCGCGCCATCACGAAAATGGAAGACTTGGACGGCGTCAAGCTCCGCGTGATGCAAAACAATGTGTACCTCAGCAGCTTCCAGACGCTGGGCGCTAACGCTGTCCCGATGGCTTTCTCTGAACTCTTCAGCGCACTGGAAACCAAAACGGTGGACGGCCAGGAGAACCCGTTCAACACCATTTTGTCGAGCAAGTTCTACGAAGTGCAAAAGTACATGACTGTGACGAACCATGTGTACAGCCCGTGGATTGTGTTGGTGAGCAAGAAATGGTGGGATCAGTTGTCCAAAACGGAGCAAAAAATCTTGGCCGATGCGGCCAAGACCAGCCGCGACTTTGAACGCAAGGACACGCGCGACGAGGCCGCCAAAGCTGTCGGCGACCTGAAAGCAAAAGGCATGTTGGTGAACGAGTTGTCGGCCGCTGAGTCTGCCCGCATGCGTGCCAAGCTGACCAAGGTCTACGCCCTGATTGGCGCCGACATTGGCATGGATCTGTGGAATGAAGCCCAAGCAGAACTGGTCAAAATTCGCGCTAAAAAATAAGCATTTTGGAATGGCTGCCCCGGCAACAGAAAGTGCTTCAACTCGAATGTTGCTGCACTTCTTCTGCCACCAGCGGTAGCTTCAGTCCGACCGTCATCACGTCACCATCGACCATGCTGCGAACACTCAACTCGGCATAGTCCAGCGCAACACGGTCGCCGACAACCAAAGGCCTTTTGACGGCTTTGGCCAGCCACAGGTCAACGCACAAGTCGGCGTCAGGTGGCGTTTTTAGGCTGTAAAAATTGCACAGGTCGGCAACGCTCACATTGGCCTCCAGTGTGAAATCACCAAAGGTGGCGCGAACGCCGGTGGTGTCGTCTTGGGCCGGCAACAAAACGCCCATGCGGCGTGCAAACCAGCCGATGGTGCTGCCTTGTAAAACCAGCGAAGCCAACACGACCACAAAAGCCACGTTGAAGATGATGCGCGCCTCAGGCAAGTTGGCCATGAACGGGAAAATAGCCAACACAATGGGAACGGCACCTCTGAGGCCGACCCAAGAGATGTAGGCGATCTCTTTGTGCGAGAACCGCAGCGGATACAGACACAGGCTCACTGCCAATGGGCGTGCGACGAACATCAACACCAAGGCCACCCCCAACGCAGGCCAGATCGTGCCGACGATTTCGGACGGTGTCACCAGCAAACCCAGCAACACAAACATCAGCGCCTGTGACAGCCAGGCATAACCGTCAAGCGCGGACAGTGCTGACTTGACGATCTCAGGCACGCGTCGGTTCAAGACAATGCCAAAAAGGTAAACAGCCAAAAAGCCAGACCCCTCGATCCAGGTCGTGAAGGCGAACACCACCAACCCGGCCATGGCCAGCAACAGTGCAATGACGGAACCGATTTCTTGAATCTTGGGGAGTCGGGGCAGCAACAGCGCAAAGATACGACCGATACCGATACCCAGCAGTCCGCCCCAGAAAAATTGCTGAACCAGCGACGTGGCAAAACGTGTCAAGGTCAGGTCGCTGGCGGTACCCGTCGCTGCAGCGGTGGCCAAACCGATCAAGGTCAAGGTCAGGTAAACGGCCATCGGGTCATTGATACCTGACTCAATTTCCAGCGTGGCGGAAACTCGCTCGTTCAGCTGAACGTTGGAAGTTTTGAGCAGCGAAAAAACGGCTGCTGCATCGGTGGACCCCACCACCGCGCCCAGTAAAAAAGCGCTGGTCCAGCTGAGATGCAGCAAAAAGACGGCGGCGACTGCCGTGAAGCCGGCGGTCAGAACGACACCCAGTGATGCCAACACCAATGCTGGCTTCAAGCCGGTGCGAAAGGTCGGGTAATGGGTCCGCAGCCCACCATCCAGCAAGATGATGACGAGTGCAATATTGCCCACCCAGAAGCTCAACCGGTAATCCTCAAATTCCAAGCCGCCCGGCCCATCGACACCCGCAAAAACCCCGCTGAGCAAGAAGGCCAACAAGAAGGAAAACCCGACCCGGGCCGAGAAAACGCCAGCCAGCACACTGATAAAAATCAATGCGGAAGAGGCGAGCAATGGCACGCTGAGGAAGTCGAGATTCAAAGTCATTCAGCGGCTCATTATCCGAGAACCGTCCAAAGTCTCAGAAAAATAATCACAACCACTTTTTTTTAAGACCTCCAGGAGGTCAAACTGACAAGCCCCTAGATTGAATGTCCTGAGCATGAACAAGTTAGTATTCAGAGTGTGAGGCCACGCCCTCCCCCGCTTCAGGGTCACCATGTCCGGGACGTCCCGGCCCTTTTTAAGGGGGTCGATGATGGCCTGGATTTTTTTATTTATCGCCGGTTTGCTGGAGGTCGTTTGGGCGTTTTACTTGAAGCAGTCGAATGGGTTCACCCGTTTAGTGCCCACGGTGATCACGCTGACCACCACGCTGCTCAGCTTTGGCTTGCTGTCAGTCGCCATGAAAACGCTGCCACTGGGAACCGCCTACGCGGTGTGGACCGGTATTGGCGCAGTCGGTGCTTTCATGGTGGGCATCACGGTGTTGGGTGAACCGGTGAACGCAACTCGCATCATTGCGGCTTTGCTGATCCTGTCGGGGCTAATTCTGATGAAGATATCCAGCCCGAACTAAGCTCACAGCCATCACACTGTCAAAATAAGCTTCAATTCTTCGTAGCAAAAGCGCGCCGGAATAGTCAGCTTTATTTCGTATACAGCGGCCGCAGTGTGCGCAGATCCTTGATGCTCTCGATGTTCCACAGTGCTTCCAGCAAAGCGTCTGCACGTTTTCTGCCGAGCACCGGTGCCATCAAATCGATGGCTTTTTCCTGCTCTTCAGCTGCGCTCAGCGGATTTTCGAAGCTGCCCTTGGCGGCCATGGTCTGGCCGTGTAGGACACGCCCGTCTTTCAAATGCACTTCCATCACGCAGCGCCAGCGCCGCTGAATGTCGGTCAGCGCCGGATCACCCACCGCATGCACACGAGCGCGCATGCGCAGCACCTCTTTGTCCTTCATGCGAGGGAAGTCGTGAGCGGATTTGAATGTCAGCTTGCGGTCGATCAACATGACCGACAACAAGTGCTGAACGGAGATGTCAGGCATGGGCCTGTTGTTGACAATCTCGAGTTCTTTGTCGGGCATGTTGGCGATGATTTTGTCTACATCGTTCACCTGAAAATTGTGTTCAGCCAGCATGTCGTTGAGCACATGCATCGGGCCTTGAATCGGCCCACCGATTGGCCAGCGCTTGATGGAGGCCCGCAACATTTCGTAATCTTTACCGAGCCCGCGCACCAGATCTTCACGGTCGAAGGCCTCGGGCGCAAAGGTGTAGAAAAAATCACGTTCACCGGAAAAAATGTCTTCCACACCCGTCCAGCCTGCGGCCGCCATCAAGGCCGATTGCAGACCATTGTGCGCAGGCATGCCGCCCATGGCATAAGCCTTTTCGATATGTTCGGGATCGCGGAACATGGTGTACAGCCCTGCTGTCTGCTGCCCGGTGTAAGACAACATGTAGCGAACCTGCAGCGGAGTCAGGTTCAGCATGGCGCCCGCGGCCGCGGCCGCACCAAACACCTGACCGGTGGCTCCCGCATGATGGCCTGAGCGAAGGTAGGGCATGGGTTTCAGTGTGAGCAGCATGCGTGCGCACACGTCATAGCCGAGCACGACGGCGCGCAGTAAAGACTCGCCGGAATGCCCGCCGCGTTCACCAATGGCCAAAGCGGATGGCAGCACACTTGTCCCGGGATGGGTCAGCGACGGTGGATGCGTGTCGTCGGTTTCGTCGGCATGGCCGGACATGCCGTTAGCCAGAGCTGCGTTTTGCGCAGTGGTGAGGATGCGGCTACCGATGACGCCTGCTTCGGGCTTGCCACCGAGCGCCTTCACATAGGCAATACCCTTCTGGCCCGGCTCTAGGCGCGAGCCTGACACCATTGCGGCAAACGTGTCGACGATGTGCAGCCGCGCCCGGTCAGCAACCTTGCGAGGGACCGGTTTGGTGAGGGCTGAGGCGATGTGCTTGCTGAGCTTCAGCATCACCGTGGAGACATTGGTTTTTGTGGTCATGGTCTAGATTCAGGTTACTTAAAAGCGATGTCGGTGCGGAAAGACCGCCCTATTCCGCCGTGATATTGAACTTTCCGATCAGGTCAGCCCAGGTCCGGGTCTCAGTCTTGATCAGGGTGGCGAACTCTGCCGGGGTGTTGATCACCATCTCGAGGCCTTGGCGGGCCATGACGTCCTTCACCTCTGGCATTTGCACCACTTTTTGAGCGGCGGCCTGAAGCCTAGCGACAACCGCATCGGGGGTATTTTTGGGCACCAACAGACCGTACCAAGAGGTCACGTCAAAGCCCGTCAGGCCGAGTTCGTTCAGTGTGGGCAAGTCTGGCGCCACGGCTGATCGCGTGAGCGAGGTGACGGCGAGGGCTCGCAATTTCCCTTGCCGCACGTGCGGCATCACCGCAGAGGCGCTGCCGAACATCAGCTGAACCTCGCCACCGAGGATGCCGGCGGTCGCTGGACCGCCTCCCTTATAAGGAATGTGCTGGATCTGGGTCCCCGTGCGGTACTTGAACAGCTCAGCGGCCAGGTGCAGCGGGCTACCCGGTCCACTCGACGAATAATTGAGCTGATCCGGCTTTGATTTAGCCAAGGCCACCAGTTCACTCAATGTTTTGACAGGAACCGTCTCATTGACCACGAGAAAATACTTGGCGGAAGCCAGCAGCGTCACGGGCTTCAAGTCGCGCTGCACGTCAAACGGCAGCTTTTTATAGAGCGAGGGGTTCATCGTCAACGATGTGTTGAAACCCATGAGGACGGTGTAGCCGTCGGGTTCGGCTCTGGCCACGAAGTCGGTCGCGATATTGCCCGATGCACCAGGCCGGTTGTCCACCACGATGGGTTGGCCAAGCAGTTCCAGCATTTTCGGCGCCATGATCCTGGCAAGACTGTCGGTCCCACCACCCGAGGGGAACGGCAACACCAAACGAATCGGCCTCGAAGGATAAGCCGCGTCGGCGGCCAATGTGGGTGACGTATAAGCCGTGAGCCAGCCAGACAAGGCGAGCACCAGGCCCAGGCTAAAGTTGCGTTGTTTCATTGATCGTCCATCTCTGTCAACGTTTTAGATCTGCCATTGCGAACTGTGCAGTCAGTTCCCGGATGTCGTCTATGTCTTCAAGGCGACCAATCAGTGCGATGGCTTTTTCGGTCTGTGCGGCGGGCCAGCGGCGGTACGCGGCACACTCGCGAAATTTATCAGCGATTTCCGCCTCAGTCATCGGGTCGGCCTTGTTGCCCTTGCCGAAGTCGGCCCGTTCAGACCAGACCTTGCCGTCCTTCATGACGATCTCGACGAGACTCGTGACAATCGTGTGCTTGTCGCGCTGCGATTGATCTGCGCTGAAGGTCTGGTAATCGACGCGGGAAATCATGGCTTGCACATCAGGCCGATTGACATAGGCGTCGTTGAACTGGTTCAACCCGCATTGACGGTCGAGCAACAGCGCCGCGAGGCAAAACTCAAGGCTGAACTTGGCCTGCAGTTCCGTCGTGGGTCGGTGGTGCAGCAGCGTGTGGTGGATGTTCTGACTGGTGAAGACGCGAATGGTCTCCACCGCGTCCGGCTGCACGTCGTGCCGGCGCACCAGGTTCAGCATGGTTGTCATTGCCGGGTGACCCAAGCTACCGGTAGGAAAAGGCTTGAGCCAGATGCCGCGGTCGGAAAAACTCCAAGGGTTGCCGAGTTTATCCATCAACCGAGAGGGTTCACTACCCCCGCCTAGCGCCTGAAAAAACCCACGCTTAGCCTCGAGCACGATGGGCGATGCGGTGAAGCCCTTGCGCTGAAGGTCTGCAGACACGATGGCGCATTCAGCCGAACGACCTGCATGAAATGGCTTGACCATGGTGCCAAAATTTTCTTGCAAACCGCCCGCTTGGCTGGCGGCGATGCCCAGCGTGGTGCGCATGGCGTTTGTATCACCGCCATACAAACGCGTGACAGCGACAGAAGCACCCAGCATGCCGCACGTAGCCGTGGCGTGAAAGCCGTGCAAGATATGGTTGACATGGGTGGCGTCGAAAAGCCGGCACGCCACTTCAACACCCACTTGGTAGGCCGTCAACACGTCGCGACCGGAAGCACCTCTCGCTTCACCCGCCGCGAGCAGAGCCGCAAGCACGGGTGCTGTGGGGTGAATACCTTGGAAGCGTCCAGTTTCGGCCTGCAGCGTGTCGTCGTAGTCGTCAGCATGCATCGCCGTGCCGTTGGCCAACGCCGCAAAACGGGGCGATAGGCGAAGGGCTGATCCAAAGACCGTCGCCTTTCCGACGCAACCCAGTTCCTCAAGATAGCTATTGAGCACATGCAATGGCTCCGATACGGAGCCGGACAACGCCACACCCAAGGCATCGAGGATAGATTTTTTCGCCAAGCGCTGGACGTCCGCCGGAATGTCGGCATCGACAACGCCGGCGGCAAAACCAGCCACGTAATCCGTCATGGGGGGCGCGCTGGCTGACTCCGTCGCTGCGGTCATGTCTTGTCTCCGAGTTAATCTTGTGTCGAGGCTGAAACCGCCTGTTTGGACGTGACTTTGCAATCTCACAACGGTGTTGTCAAGTGCATAAATCTGAGGAACTGTCGCGTTTGGCGCATGAATAAAATCATCAACCGCCCTTTGCACCGACCTCACAATCACACATGAACAAAGTAAGCCCCAAAAAACTGTTGCTGACAAAATGGACGGCTGTTCAGCCATTGCGCAAAGAGAAGCACTTCTTGGTTGCGACAGTCATCGAGCCTGACCCTCCTGAAGCGCCGTTGGAGTGGGTCGAGCTTGAGGCGGTATTTTCTAAATCGCGGCACCGTATTGCTTGGCGAGAGTTAAAAAATTCGGATCTCTGGCGTCAGGGATGGGTATAAAAAAACCACCCGAAGGTGGTTATTGGAGGGCGCTTAAACC